>JAIYCN010000080.1 GCA_027487995.1 Rubrivivax sp.
GTCCCTTTCGGGCAGGGCTGCGAGCACCTGCTCAATCACCCGCGACAGGTGAAGGGCGAGACGATCTGGTGCTTCGGCGCTATGCAGAGCACTGAGGTGCTGCGTCAACCCCGATGAGCCGGCGGCGAGGTCCTCCAGAGCGGCTTTAAGGCCCTGGGTCAGCAAGGATTCGTAGAGGCCTGGAGGAAGCTTCATGTCAGAACCGGCGGATTCTTCTACGGTAGCCGAAACACATCCATAAGTGGGCACCCGGCGGGTGAATCCCCTCGATAGAGTGACGGGAAAACCCGGAATGATGTGCAAACCGACCCCGTGTTGGTCGGCGCAGGTCCATAGCCAAGACGATCCAACGCATTGCATTTGTGCTACGCTCCTCGAAATGAAATCCTCGACCCTCCCCGCGGTTCGCATCGAACCCGAACTCCGCAGCGAGCTGGAGTCCGTGCTGACCGATGCGGAGACCATCAGCTCTTTCGTGGAAAGAGCGGTTCGGGACGCCGTGAACTACCGCCGGGTTCAGGCGGAATTCCTAAGCCGCGGCGAGAAGGCTTGGCAGGAGGTGCAGCGCACGGGTGGATCCATTCCGGCTGATGAGGTTTTCGACCGGATTGAGAAGCGTATCGAAGCACGCCGTCGACAGTTGCTTGGCACCAAGTGAACGAGCTTCGCTATGCGGTGCACTTTGCGCCCTCGGCCGAAGCTGATCTGACCCGCCTGACCGATTTTCTTTTGGAGCGTGCGCGGGATCTGGAAGACTTGGACCGGGTAGAGAGTTCAGTCCGAGCCTTGCGCCAGGCAATTGAGCAGCAGCTCGCGGTCATTCCCTGGTCATTCCGCAAGGCTGGTCCTGGTGACCGCACGACCCGCCGAGAATTGGTCGTGCCGACGGGCTCCACGGGCTATGTGGCCCTGTATGAGATTGAGCCCACACAGCGGGTCTTGGTCTTGGCGGTGAGGCATCAGCTGGAACAGGACTATCACTAGTCAGCATTCCCAGATCGCATCGACGATCGAATGCTGGAATCACACAACGGATTGATCTCCTGGTCGAATGCGCTGCCCTCGACTCGAAGGCTCTGCGTCTGAGGCTCGAAGCGGCTTGGCGCGGCGCGCGCCAGTGTCATCCAAGTGGCGAAGGGCAATCCACGCCACACCACCCGGCCTGCATCGTGCATCAAGCGCGCCACGCGCTCGACCAGCGCCTCGTGGCGCGACATCCGCTGGCGGTTGGTGCGCGCGGTGTCGACGATGGCCTGCAGCCCCTTGTCAGTGAGGTGGACGGTGACCCGCTGCTCGGAGTCCCACCGGCGCTCCAACCAGCCCCCGGCGAGCAGCTCTGCCTCGGTGGTGTCCAGGAACGGCCAGCCCGCGGAGCGCCAGACTTCGAGCAGGCGTCGTCGGTGGAGGATGGAAAGGTCGAGCGTCAATGGGTAAGGAACCGGGGAGCGCCCGGGCGCAGCTTCAGGGCAATGGACATCCGTCCCCAATGGTCCATGGTCACTGGCTCAAATCCTGAGCTGGACGAATCACCAGTGGCCTGTGCAAGACATGAATGCCCCCAAGCGCGCAGCGCCGCGTTGCTGGTGAGAACATTCAGCGCAACTGCAATTTCAGCAAACCCTCAACCGCCATGCCACGCCGCAACTCACCCAACGCCATCGAGGGATTGGAAGACCTCAGTGACCTGGGCGAACTGGTGTACGACAAGCGCACGGACCAGCGGGCGTCTGCAAAGAAGAACCGGCGCAATCGGCACTACGAAAAGCTGTTCATTCGCCATGCCGTGGCTCGTCAGTTGGTGCCAACCGCCACGCAGGCGGATCCTCTTCAGAATCAGCCCGAGCAGGATCCCTAGCGGGGCTGGTCAACGCCCCTGCTCCGTCGGCCGCAGCTCCAATGCCGTCAACCACAGCCGAACATCGAATTCGAGCGCGTGGTAGGCGGGCTCCAGGTGGCAGCACAGGGCGTAGAAGGCCTTGTCGTGCTCGCGCTCCTTCAGGTGTGCCAGTTCATGCACGACGATCATGCGCAGGAAATCGGCTGGCGCCTCCTTGAACAAAGCCGCAATCCGAATCTCGCGCTTGGCCTTGAGTTGCCCACCCTGCACCCGCGATATGGCGGTGTGGGTGCCCAGCGCGTTCTTCACGATGTGCAGCTTGGGGTCCCAGGCCACCTTGGCGATGGGTGCGGCATTCCTCATGTGGCGCGCGCGCATTTCGGTCACGTAGTCGTAAAGAGCCCGTTCACTGCGCACAATATGGAGCTCCGGGTGGCGCTGTTCAAGGTACGCGGCCAAGTTGCCGGAGTCGATCAGGCCCTGCACGCGGGCCAGCACCTCAGGCGGGTAGCCCAAGAGGTACTTCAACCTCATGCTGGGCATGCCCGATTTCACCCCGTCGCTCACCTACCCACCTGGTGCGCCATGATCTTCAGGATGTCCTGCCGGTTTTTCAGGGCAATCTGCTGGGCGGCGGGTGGGGTGGCGTCTTCAAGGTCCAGGCGCAAGTGCCGCAGGGCATAGAACAGGAACGCCTTGCGGCACTGGAATTCCACCAGCCCATCCTGCATGCCGTAGTCCAGTTCAATGGCCCGGCGGTGGGATGGAGACAGCTTGGGGTGCGGCATCAGCACCATGGGCACCCAGGTGTGCCAATCCTCATCCGCTTCGCCGGACGCGGCGGCGTCCTCGAATTCACCCACTTCCAACAGGCGCGCCAGCACGAAGTCGAGAAACTGCTGCCGGGTGTGGCAGTAGGCGCGGATGTGCCAGCGGAAGCCGTCGTGTGCCAGTGCATGCGGGGCCATGGAGCGCCAAATGGGCTGAGGGCGGGACATGGACTGGTACAGCACCTTCACCGCTGAGCCGCTGCGCATGGCGCTCAAGACTGCCATGAGCACCTCGGTTCTGAAGGTTCGGCCTGGCGTGGGAACCGAGGCCACGGGCGGGACCCAACGCAGAAAGGGGGCCGTGGTGAGATGCGGCTCGGTGGCTTGGGCCAGCAGGTCCCCCAGAAAGCGGCTGGAGTCACTGGACGCAAACAGGGCCCGGAATTCCGGCGTGGCCACGTACACCCGCGAGCGGCGGTCGTACTGCAGGTTGGCCGGCGCCATCGCCGTGTACCGGGCGATGTCCAGCGAGGCTTGGGGGATGGAGATGGAAAAGAATTCGACCAGGTCGCTTCGATTGAGGCGCCCTTCCCAGCACAGGCGGAAGTCGATGAATTCCAGCCGCCGGTCTTGGCTCCAGCGGCCCGTGCCCTGCGCCGCCGCACCCAACAGCAGGTGTTCAGCCGCGTCACGATCATGTGTCATGGTTTCAATTCTTGCACACATCTAAAAAATAGACGCGACTAATAATTATCCGTATACTGGACGCATCGAAGGGAACAACAACATGACAACGGTCGGATTGATAGGGAATGGCAGCCCGCCGGGCTTCACCGCGAAGCCGGTGGAGGAACTCCATGGTGACGACGACATCCTGGTGATCTGCGCCACGTCGCGCCTTTCGCAGGCGCTGCGCCAGCAGCAGGCGCGGGCCATGGTTCAGGCCGGCCACACCCAGTGGACACCCCTTCAGGCCTTGACCTTCGACCAATGGCTGGCCTCACTCCAAACCGAAGTCAGCCTGCAGGGGTTGAGTGAAGCGCCGTTGCTGCAGGCCTTGCCCATGGACAGCGCGCAAGAGCGCATCCTGTGGGAAGAGGTGATCCGCGAGAACCTGCTGGATCAAGCCCACGATCTGTTCGACGTGGCGGCCCTGGCCAAGACCGCGATGGAAGCACACGAACTCTCCATCATCTGGGAGGTGCAGCCGCAGCCGCATCAGCTGAACGACGAATCCCGTCGGTTCATCGCGTGGCAACAACGCTTCATGGCCCGATGCGCCCAGCAGGGCTGGATCGACCAAGCCCGCCTGCACCGGGCGCTCCTGGAAACCTTGCTAGGTTGTTTCCATCGCCTGCGCTGGCCGAAACAGGTGGCTTTCGCCGGCTTTACCCGTTTGAACCCGGTCGAACGTCAGCTGCAGTCACTGATGCAATCGCGGGGCATCGAACTTCTGGTGATCACCTCAATCGAGTCCAAGCGCTCCGACACGACCGCTGCACCGGTGCAGTGTCAGTCCTACCCGGACACCGCTTCGGAAGCACTCGCGGCCGCCCTGTGGGTGCAGCAGCAATGGCAAGCCAACCCGCAGGCACGCTTGGCCATCGTGGTACCGGACCTCGCGGGCTCACGCCACATCCTGGAAGACACGCTGGAAGACGTGCTGATGCCCTCGGCCATCAGCCCTAGCCAGGCCGAAGCCGCGCGCCCCTACAACATCAGCCTGGGCTTGCCGCTTTCACACAAGCCCTTGGTGCAGGCAGCCTTGATGCTGCTTCAGGTGCTGGCCGGTGCCGACAAGCTGCCTCAGGCCGCCTTGGGCCAACTGCTGCGCAACCCCTACTGGTCGGATGCAACCAAGGAAGCAGCCGCGCGCGCGCTGCTGGACGCGGCGATGCGGGAACACCTGCCGCCCGCTGCCCCCTTGGCGCAACTTCAAGCCGGCTTGTGCCAGCAAATGGCGGATCGTCATGGTGAACACCGGCAGGCTCCCCAACTGATGCGCCACCTGGACCAACTGGTCGAGTTGCCGCCCCAGTTGCAGGACCATCGGCTGCCGTCGGATTGGGCCGAACGCTTGCCCGTGCTGTTGCGCCAAGTGGGTTGGTTGGCCGAACGCAAGCTGAGCAGCCACGAATACCAGGCCAAGGAGGCCCTGCTCGACGCCATCCACCAACTGGCGCGCTTGGATGATTGGCTCGGGCGGGTCTCGTATCCCGTGATCGTGGCGCACTTGCGGCGGGCCTGCGCAGACCGGACCTTCCAGGTGCAAACCGAAGGGCAACCCAGGCTGCAGATCCTCGGTGTGCTTGAATCCAGTGGCCTCACCTTCGACGGCGTCTGGGTGATGGGCATGGTCGACACCGCCTGGCCACCGGCAGCCCGGCCCAATGCGCTGCTGCCCAGCGAATTGCAGCGGGAACGGCAGACTCCCCATGCCAGCGCCACGGTGCAATTGCAATTCGCACAGGCCTTGCAGAACCATCTGATGAGCTGCGCGCCTGACGTTACCTTCTCGTGGCCCCGCAAGCTGGGCGATGCCGAGCTCAACCCCAGCCCCCTGTTGCCACCCACCCATCCGGAAGACCACAAGGACACGCCCGCTTCGCCGCACTGGACCAAGCAGGCCGCGCAAGGTCCCAACCGGTTCCTGACGGCCCCGATCGAAGACGCCGCCGCACCGCCCGTGGGCGCAGGCGAACGGGTGCCCGGTGGTACCTGGATGCTGAGGGCGCAGGCCATCTGTCCGGCCTGGGCGTTCTACCAATATCGGTTGGGGGCCGCCAAGATGGAGCAACCCAACGAGGGTCTGGACGCCCGCAAGCGCGGCACCTTCCTGCATGACGCCCTGGAGCACTTCTGGAAGGACATCAAGACCTCGGATCGGTTGCGCGCACTGAAAAGCGATGCGCGCCGAACGCACGTTGAAACCGCGGTCGACATGGTCTTGGCCGCATACAACGAAGACACTCGCCACGCGCCGCTGAAGCCACGCTTCGCACAGCTTGAACGCGCAAGGCTCGTCCGGCTGATCATGGGCTGGTTGGACGTGGAGCTGCAACGCAGCGAGCCCTTTGA
>JAIYCN010000052.1 GCA_027487995.1 Rubrivivax sp.
GAAAAGCCAGGAAAGCGAGCACATCATGACCGATCCGATCAACACCTACAGCCGCCCCCTGGGCGCAGGCTCGGGCGTCAACGGCAGCCGCTCCGTGCAGCGGCAAGAGGGTGGCAAAGGCATTGCAGAGGCCCTGACGCCTGCCGGCAACAACGCTGCCCGGCCGGTGCAGGACGAACAGCTGGAGCTGAGCGAAACGGCGCGGCGCAGCATGGCCGACCCCACCTTTGACCGCGCCAAGGTTGACGCCATCAAGGCCGCACTTCGCGACGGCACCTACCCGCTGGATTCGCGAAAGATGGCCGAGAGTTTCGTGGCGCTTGAGCGGCTGATCGACGACTGATCGTCGGCTGACCAGCCTTTCAAACAGCTTCGATCACCGCCCCCAGCCATGAATGCCGCCCTGTCGACCGCCAATGTGGCCCTGGCCGAAACCTTGGCCACGCAGCTCCAGGCGCTTCTCGAATCGGAGTTCGAGTCCCTGCGCGCCGGCACGCTGGACGGGTTGGAGGATCTCCAGAGCCGCAAGCTGGTGCTGCTGGAGCAAATGGCCCAGGTCGCCCCGGGACAACTGGTCAAGGAAGAGGACCTGCCCGCCGAGTGGATGGGTTTTGCGGAGTTGGCCCGCGACTGCCGCCGTCTGCACCAGCGAAACGAGATGCTGGTGACCCGGAAGCTGGACGCGGTGCGGGGAGCGCTGACCGCACTCCAGGTGTCCTCCGAAGGTCTGATCGATGAAACCTACGACCGCAAGGGTCGTTTGAGTTGGGGTGGTGCACCCCGGCGGCGCACAGCCAACAACGCCTACCAGGACGTGTGACTCAGGGCACCTGACTTACGACGTCGGGTGGCGCTTCTCGTCCCCGGGCTTCATGCCCCGCAGCCAATACACCCAGGACAGGATCACCGCCACCGCGGTGTAGAGCTCCGGCGGAATCTCCTGCTCCAGTTCCACCCGGGACAGCAGCGCCACCAATTGCTCATCCTGCGCCACCCAGATGCCCTGCTCCTGCGCGCGGCGCAGAATCTCTCGGGCCAGTTCGCCCTCCCCTCGCGCCACCAGAACCGGCGCGGCATTCGCTCCGTACTCCAGGGCCACGGCCTTCTTCACGTAGGGCCCCTTCACGTTGTGCCTCCGGGGCGTGGAAACACGTCCTGCTCAGTGTCGGGCGCACCCGCCACGATCTCCAAGGACGAAAGCTGCAGGCCGCTGCCGTGCAGAGACTGCCGCAGTTCCTGAGAGCGGCCACGGGCCTGGTCGGCCACGTCCGGCCGGGCAGCCCACATGGTGATGGCCACCCGCTGGTCATGGGCCACCTGCGTACGCAGCCACAAGGGACCCAGGCCACTGTGGGCCGAATGCACGTCCACCACGAAGGGTGGCGGCTCCTCATCGGGCCGTGCCCGTTCGCGCGCAATCCGCAGCGCCACCGGGCCGGCATCGCCGAAGGGAATCACCAGTGACAGCAGGACCTGCCCTTGCATTTGCGCACTCAGGCTGTCCAAGGCTGAACGCTCCAGGGTGTCGACGGCGCGCGGCAGTGCCGACAGAAGCCCATCCGCCGGTGTGCCGGCTCCAGGCAGACTTCGCATCAGGCGGCGCAGGGCGACCTTGAGGTCCTGGTCCAGCCCCATGGCGCCGGCCAGCAAGGCGGCCTCGATGCCCAGCCCGCTGCGGCCCACGGCCTGCCGCAAAGCCTCAGGCGTGAGTGCCCCCATGCGGGGCAGCGCCGTGCCCAGCATGTCGGCCAGGCGAGAGTTCAAGGGCATGGGCGGCGCAGCGGCATCCGCTTCGTCTGAGTCGCTCGCCAAATGAGGTGAGTCGGACGACATCAGGGACGTCAACAGACGCAGCAGGCTTGCCCAGGCCGGCGCCTGTTGCAGCAGGCGCGCCACTTCCGCGGAGGACCCTGGGCTGCCGGTGGCTTGGGCCAGCGCGAAGGCCTGGCCCAAGGTGTACAGGTTCGACAAGGGCGCAGGGACCGGTGCCGGTGCAGCCGCAGACGAAGGAGCCCCTGGCGTCACTGCCGCGGCAAAGGCCGAACCACCTGCCGCCGTTGCGGCCGTCGAAGCACCGGCGGTTCCTTGCGAAGCATCCGTGCCCCTCGCGGCCGCACCTGCGACCGTCGCGGAGGACGGGGATGCGACCACGCCGGGCCTGACCGGGCGCAGCATGATGTGCCCACCAGGCATCAGGGTGGCCATCAGGTCCTGGGTGCTGCCCGCGGCCCAGCGCCACTGCGAAGGCAATGGAAAGGCCTGCAGCGCCGTGGGCAGGCCCTGGCGCTGGCCGGCGGGCCACAGCACGGAGAACGCAGACGCGGAATCGTCGATCACCGCCTGCACAACTTGGCCATTGCGCAGGCCCAGCACCCGAGCCTGCTCGGCGTCGATCACGGGGCCACGGCCCACCATCAACAGCGGGTCCAGCCGCAGACCGGACCCCACCGGGTCCAGCGACTGGATCACGGGTAGCGCACCCAACCGCGCCGCGCGGCAGCGGCGGCGCCGTTGCCCCAGGGGCCTGCGGTGGATTCAACAGCCTCCTCCCGCGCCAGTGCCATGGCTGCGCCCGACTTCCCAAAGGCGTGGCGCATCTGGTCCTCCGCAGTCGGCAGTTGCAGGCGAGCACCTGCCAGCAACCGGTGACCCCCACCCGGCGCGAAGGCTTGGGGGTTCAGTTGGCGCACCAGATCCCGGAGCACTTCAACCTTCAACGGGGAAGCCGCCAGATGCTTGCGCAGCAGCGCATCCAGGCTCTGTCCACGCTCAACGGCCACGGTCTGGCGACCGCTGGCCTGAACAGGCAAACCCACGGAAGCGCTCGTCGGCGTTGAATCAGCCGCACGGCCGGCAGACGACTGCAGCAGCGTCTCCAGCGCCGCCTGCGGACTCGGGCGGCCGACCGCGTCCCCGCCATGACCGGCAGCCATCGCATGGGTCGTGCCCGCCAGCACCACCAACATGAGGGCTGCAGCCCATCCGCACTTGCGTGTCATTTGCTCTCCTCCGGGCGTTTGGCCAACAACGAAGCACCAAAGGGCATGGCCAGCCAATGATGGGAACCCTCCGGCGGCAGACGTGGCCCGGCCACCTGCCGCGCCTGGGCGCGCTGGGCCTGAACCTGCTGCACTTCAAGCAAGGCCAGGTGGGGCGCGACGTCGGCCTCCAGCATGCGGCCCGGCACCAGACGACCATCCACCAATACCATCCGGTCGCCCACCCGCAAGCCGGCGTCCTGTCCGGCCATCAGCATGACCTGGCCATCACCCTGCCCGCGGGCCTCGACCACCAGCGGTTCGCAATCCAGCACACCTTGCAGGGCCTGCCAGCGGTGCGCCGCTTCTCGCTGCAACAGCTTGCGCGCCGCGTCGTCGAACTGCAGCATCGGCCGATTCTGCGCGTCCACCATCACCGGCAGCAAGATCTGTTGCTGCAGCAGTGGCGCTTCGTCCGTGCGGGCCAGGGACCAATCCAACCGGATCGTCATCGGCCGGCGCTCGGCGGCGCGCCATTGCAGCCACTGGCGCGCCTGCGCCTCCCAGCGGTGCCGCCGCGCGCCCGATTGATCGGGCTCCCATCCGTCCTGAAGCCGCACGCGCACCGTCATCACCATCGTGGAGCGGGGCTGGGGGAAGGACCACAGGGCCTCTTCGTAGCGGTTTCGCACCGCAGGGGCGGCGAACGTTTCCAGCAGAACGCCCTCGCCCTGCGCACTGGTCCGCACGGCTTGGTCAAGCCAGCGCCCAGCCTGTGCCGACAACGTGGCCCATTGCGGATCCAGGGGCCGGTCCACCTGCAGGCGCAGCGACAGCGGGTGTCGCCACGGCTCACGCCCATTGGCCGGTTCGCGGCACTCGGGTACAGACGCCACGCCCGCTGGCGAGGCGGTTTCCGCCACGTTCACCACCGCCTGCGGCGCATCACCGTCCACATACTCCATCACCCGCACGCCGCGCACCTGCATGTCCGTGCGGAACTGGCTGGCCTCCATCAACTCGCCCCGCTCGTTGATCCATGCGGTGGCACTGACGCGCGTGGTGGAGCCCATCGCCTTTTCGATCAAGGCGTTGCGAATGGCCTGAAGTTGGGCCTCAGCGCCGGGCGCCGGGCTGGCGCTTTGTGCCGCCGGCCGGGTCTGTGCGGCAGTCTGTGCGGCAGCCGGCGCAGCCGCCAACAGGCTGAGCAACACAAGGGCGGCGAAGGTTACCGCCGGGGCCGCGCGCAGGACCGTCGACTTCACGATGGCGTCCATGGCCGGCGACTCAGCGCTTGCGCGATGCCAGTTGGGTCAGGTACAGCGCCCGCAGGTCCCGCACCACGGCGCGGTCCAGCGACAGGGTGGTTTCATAGGTGTCGTCCCCAACAGGAGTGATGCTGACCACCGTGGCGCCATGGATGACGCCCTCCACACGGGCCTTGAAGGTGTCATTCAGGACGGTCATGTCAGCCACCGTGGTGGTGGCGTCAAGGTACTGGCCATACACCTGCTCGGTCAAGGACCGGTAGGCATCGAGCTTGGACGCGCGGATGGCCAGCAGTCGTTGCTGCGCCGGGTTGCGGTGGTTCTGGATGGCGATCACCGCGTAGCCGGTGGCCGTGATGGTCTCGCGCTTTTCCACCATGGGCGAGATGAGGCTGGCCGGCCCACCGGCACGCCCGGCCTCGCCCGCGTCAATCGTCTGCTCGGAGCCCGACACCAGCCAGGGCGAGCGCAGCGTCACCAGTTGGCCAGGGCCTGCGCAGGCCGTCAGCGTCAACAAGGCCGCCACGGCCACACCACACCCCACGCCACGCCACCCATTGTTCATTGCTGATCTCCTTGGAAATGAAGACACCGGCCAGGCGCCTTCGCGCCATGCGGTCACACCAGCAGGATCGACCCCAAAGACGGTTTCTTGACCCTCGCACGAAGGCCCGGCAGCGCCAAAAGATGCCTCAAACCTAGGGAAATCCCTTGAATTGCCGCGTAGGGAATTGGTTGACTTTGATATTTTTGTAAGTAAATTTGAGTCCAAGCAATCATTTTTTTCATCTCAGTGTCCTCCAACCCCCAACCCCTCATCGGCAGCGGCCCCACCATGGGTGCCTTGCGTCGCCTGATCGCCACCGTGGCCCGCTCTCAGGCCACCGTGTTGATCAGCGGGGAAAGTGGTACCGGCAAGGAGTTGATCGCCCGGGCCCTGCACGAAGGTTCGGACCGCCGTACAGGCCGTTTCGTGGCCATCAATTGCGGGGCCATCCCGCGCGAACTCATCGAAAGCGAGCTGTTCGGTCATCGCAAGGGTGCCTTCACCGGCGCTGTGGTGGACCGTGTGGGCCGCTTCGAGCAGGCCCATGGCGGCACCATCTTCCTCGACGAGATCGGCGACCTGCCCTTGGAAATGCAGGTCAAGTTGCTTCGGGTGCTGCAGGAGCGTGTCGTGGATCCCGTAGGCTCCATACAGGCCACGCGCGTGGACGTGCGCGTGGTCGCGGCCACCCACCGTGACCTGGAAGCCGAGGTGGCCGCCGGCCGCTTCCGCGAAGACCTGTACTACCGCCTGAACGTGTTGCCGCTGGTGTCTCCCGCCCTGCGTGAGCGTGCGGAAGACGTGCCGGAGCTGCTGAGCCACCACGCCACTCGCTTGGCACCGCAGGGCTGCGATCCCATCACCTTCGACGCCGACACTCTGCAGGCCCTAAGCGGCTATGCATGGCCGGGCAATGTTCGGGAACTGGGCAACCTGGTGGACCGCTTCACCACCTTGTTCAGCGGCCGCTGCATCAGCCTGCGGGACATTCCGCTGTCCATGTTGCCCAAGGGCCTGCATGCGGCCCACAAGGCGATGGTGGAGCGTGCCCAAAGCGAGCCCGCGGTCTACAACCTGATGGTCCCTTCGGCACCGACGGCCGATGCGGCAGCGCCATCGAGCGCATTGGAATCGGGGGCCGGCCACGTCGCCGTCACGCAGCAGGACCCTGCTCGGGTGGCCACCGACGTCGAACAGTCAATCCTCATGGCGCAAGGCGGCCCCACCGCCGTTCTGCCGCCTGAAGGCCTGTCGCTCAAGGACCACTTGGCCGACATGGAGCGCAGCCTTCTGGAGCAGGCCCTGGCCCGTGCCGGTGGCAATGTGTCCCAGACCGCCAGGTTGCTGCACCTGCAGCGCACCACGCTGATCGAGAAGCTCAACAAGTATTCGATGCGCGCAGCGTGATCGCCTACCCCGGCAATCCATGGCCGCCCACGGGCGGTCTTTTGCTTCATGGTACCCCTCAAGTCCCCACGCCACATGGGGATGACCATGAAAACCACCGAAATCACCACACGGGTGGCCTGAATCTTGCGTACTTCAGCCCGGCGGCGTCAATTTGCCGTCATCCGGGCGAACTGCAGGGTGGCCCGACAGATCGGAGAAGCTCATGTTTGCGATCATAGGCATTGTGGTGTTGATGGTGTGCGTGTTCGGCGGCTATGTCATGGCCGGCGGCAGCATGAAGCCCATCATCAAGGCCGCGCCGATCGAGACCTTCATCATTGGCGGCGCCGGCGTGGGCGCCATGCTGATCGGCAACAGCATGGACGTGATCAAGGGCGTGGCCGCAGGCGCGGGCAAGGTATTCAAGGGTCCGAAGTACAAGAAGGACGACTACCTCAGCATCATCTTCATCGTCGCCAAGATTCTCAAGACGCTGAAGACCGAAGGCGCCGTGGCGCTGGAAGCGCACATCGAAAATCCCGAAGGCAGCGCCATCTTTGGCGAGTATCCGGCCCTGCTCAAGGACCACACGCTGCTGCACTTCATCACCGACACCATCCGCCTGATGGTGGTGTCCTCCAGCA
>JAIYCN010000188.1 GCA_027487995.1 Rubrivivax sp.
ATGAAGGATTCCAGCAGGGCGGTGTTGCCGATGACCGGCGCGATGCAGTTCACGCGGATCTTCATCGGGGCCAGTTCCACCGCCATCGACTTGCTCAGCAGATTCACCGCACCCTTGGAACCGTTGTACCAAGTCAGGCCAGGCCGTGGCCGGATGCCGGCGGTGGAGCCGATGTTGAGGATGACGCCACCACCGTGTTCACTCATCAGCGGCACCACGGCCTGCGTCATGTGGAAGATGCTCTTGACGTTGATGTCGTACACGCGGTCGAACTCGTCCTCGGTGACCTGAAGCAGAGGCTTGTTGCGGTGCGTCCAGCCCGCGTTGTTGACCACGGTGTCCAGCCGCCCGAAAGCACTGAGCGTCTTGGCCACGGCGGCGTCGATGTCGGCGCGGCGCGTGACGTCGCAGCGCACGCCCAGGGCCTTGTCGGCGCCGATGGTGCGGGCCACCTCGGCGGCGCCGCCCTCGTTGATGTCGGCGATGACCACGTTTGCGCCTTCGGCAGCGTAGAGCCGCGCGATTTCAGCGCCAAAGCCGCTGGCCGCGCCAGTGATCAGGGCGGTTTTGCCACTGAGTCGATTCATGGGGTTCCCCTCGTTGTTGTCAACCGGACGCCTGCGCGCCGAACTCGTTCCTCAGGTCCGCGCCGTGCTCATTGAGCATGGGCACGGGCCGGTACTGCGCGGCGTCCCATTCCGTCACCCAAGGCAGGGCGGGCACCTCCAGCGTGCGCGCACCCACGGCCATGCGGCGGGTGCGAAGCTGGGGATGCTCGATCAGGTCGTGCACGCTGTTGACACTGCCGTAGGCCGTTTGCGCCGCGGTCAGGCGGTCGATCACGGCGGCACTCGACAGCTCACCAAACACCTCGGCCACCCGGCCGTCCACCCAGGCGCGGTTGGCCATGCGGGCGTTGTTGTTCGCGCTGCGCTCGTCGGTGATCATGGACGGGTCGCGCATCACCTCACGGCAAAAATCAGCCCACTCCCGCTCGTTCTGGATGGAGATCAGGATGTCGCGGCCGTCGGCACAGGTGAAGGCGCCATACGGTGCAATCGTCGGATGCTTCAAGCCCACGCGCTCGGGCGCCTTGCCACCGTAGCGGGCCTGCAGATACGGCACGCTCATCAGCTCGGCAGCCGAATCGAAGAGCGACACCTTCACCGCGGAACCCCGGCCCGTCTTGCCCCGCATGATCAGCGCCTGCTGAATGCCGATGAGCGCATTCAGGCCCGCATTGATGTCGCATAGGGAAACCCCGATGCGGCCCCAATCGCCCTGCGCGCCGTTGATGGACACGAGGCCACTCTCGGCCTGCACCAGCAGGTCGTAGGCCTTCATCTTGGTCAGGCGCCCGCTGTCGCCATAGCCGCTGATGTCGCAGGTGATGAGCTGGCGGTGGCGCTCGCGCAACGCATCGGACCCAATGCCCAACCGAGTGGTGGCGCCGGGCGCCAGGTTCTGGATGAACACATCCGCACGGGCCAACATCCGGTGCAAGACTCCGAGGTCATCAGGGTTCTTGAGGTCCAACGCGATGGACTCCTTGCCGCGGTTGATCCACACGAAGTAAGAGGATTCCCCATGAGCGGCGGTGTCATAGCCGCGCGCGAAATCCCCTTCCGGCCGCTCCACCTTGATGACACGGGCCCCGGCGTCGGCCAGCCGGCTGCTGCAGTACGGTGCGGCCACGGCCTGCTCCAGGGCCACCACCAGGATGCCTTCCAACGGCCCACGCGCCAATGCTTCGCCCATTTCAAAGGCTCCTTGTCTCCATCTTCTGAGCAGGGATTGTGGGAAGCAGGGCAGCGGCTGAGGAATTGCTTTTGCGCGAAACCTATCTTGCGCGCCGGGCAAGTCGCTTGTTGCGGCGGCCGCAACACTGCATTGCCACCATTGGAATAGTCAGGATATGAGCATGTGGTCACAGTTGCGGCTGCACAATGGGTTGCACAGGCCTGCGCAGATGGGCCCGAAACCTTGGTTCATCCATCATTCAGGAGACGTTCATGACCCGCACTTCCCGGTTCCTTGGCACCACCCTGGCCGCAGCGGCCGCTGCCCTTGCGATGGCCGGCACCGCCACCGCCCAGGACAAGACGATCAAGATCTACGGCTTCGGCGCCAAGAGCGGCGTCGTCGGCATCTTCGGCCAGCAGAGCGAAGCCGCCATGCAGGCTGCAGCTGCGGCCATCAACAGGGCCGGCGGCGTGACGCTGGGCGACGGCAGCAAGGCGCGCCTGGTCATCGATTACCTGGACGACCGCTGCACACCGGAAGAGGGCATCAACGCGCTGCGCCGGATCGCCTCGCAGCAGGATTCCTTCGTGGCCATCGGCCCGAGCTGCTCCAACGTGGCCGAGCCCGTGTTCGGCATCCTGCAGAAGAAGGCCGGCGACGCCTCCGACTCGGGCATCCAGTTCCCCATCTACACCGACGTGGCCGCCAAGGGTGGCCTGGCCTCCATTTCCGAATGGTCGTTCCGCAATGTGCCCAGCGAAACGAACATGTACAAGGCCGTCTTCGAGTGGATCAAGGCCACACGCCCGGACCTCAAGTCCTTCTACGGCGGCGTGGAAAAAGACTTCGCGCACAGCAACGCCACCTTCAACGTCATCAAGACGCACGCCGGCAACAACGGCCTGGAGGTGAAGGGCCAGGCCGAGTGGCTGCTCAACGACACCAACTTCTCCAACCAGGTGCGTGAAATGAAGCGTGCCGGCGCGGACGTGGTGGCCATCTCCGCGCACCCCTTCACCACCTGCGGCGTGCTCAAGGAAATGGCGCGTCAGAACGTGAAGCCCAAGCTGCTGATCGGCCTGACGTCGTCTTCGTCGATGGAAACGCTGCAGGGCTGCGGTGCCCAGGCCGAAGGCCTGATCATCCCCACCAGCTTTGCGCCGGTGACCAAG
>JAIYCN010000176.1 GCA_027487995.1 Rubrivivax sp.
CGTTGAATCCAGCCAAGGGGCTCCTCATTCCGCAGCCAGCGGGGAACAAGTGCGCAACTTGTCACCGTTGCCGCCAATGCCGGGTGGGTGATGCCCAAAGGGCGATCAGGCCCGTGCGAGGATTGGGGTTAAACGCCATGACTGGAATACCCGATGAATTGCCGAGGACGGTGTCGACACCGCTGACGTGGGCCGCTCCGGTCCTGCACCGCGAGGAATTGATCACCGCGGTGGATGCACAGGCTCGCAAGCCGGTGCAGCGCCTGGGCGATACGCTGGTGACACTGGGCTTCATCACGCCCGACGACTTGACCTCTGCGCTGGCCTTGCAGCGCCTGGACAACAGCCTTCCGGTGGGTGAACTGCTGATCCAGCAGGGGCGGATTTCGCGGGCCCAACTCGACATGGCGCTCAACACAAAGCTGGGCTATGCCGTGGTTGATGCCGAGCGATTCCCCCTGGAGCCCAGTGCCCTGCACAAGGTGTCTATGGCCACGCTGCTGCGCCTGAATGCCCTGCCGCTGGTGCTGCACGATGGACAGCTCATCGTGGCCCTGGCGGACCCCAAGCGCCAGGACGACATGGACGAACTGGCCTGGGCCAGCGAGTGCTGGATCCGGCCCGTGATCGCAGATGCGCAGGCCATTCGGCAGCGACTCCAATCCATCATCAGTGGAAGGGACGTGTCGGGTCTTTCAGTCTCTCGCCCTGGCGCCGGGGCCGAACAGGCTGATCGCTGGTTGGCCTCGGTTGAACAGCAGATGGCTGACAACGAGCCGGACGACGACACATCGCTGGCCGAGGAAAACGAGAACGCACTCGTCAAGCTGATCAACAACATGATCATTGACGCGCGGTCGCAGGGCGCGTCGGACATCCACATCGAGACCCAGCCCGGGCGTGACAAGGTTCGGATCCGCTTCCGCCGTGACGGCCGCCTGCGGTCTTACATGGAACTGCCGCACACGCTGCGCTCGGCCCTGGTGGCGCGCATCAAGATCATGTGCTCCTTGGACATCTCCGAGCGGCGCAAGCCCCAGGACGGCAAGATCAATTTCGCGCGCTACTCACCGGACCACCCGCTGGAGCTGCGCGTGGTGACCATCCCCACCCTGCAAGGGTTGGAGGATGTGGTGCTCCGATTGCTGACGGCCGCGGAACCACTGCCCTTGGAGAAGTTGGGCATCCATCCGCGCAACCTGCAGCGCTTCAAGGCGGCCGTGGAGCGGCCCTACGGGCTCATCCTGTGCGCAGGGCCAACCGGCAGCGGCAAGACGACCACGCTGCATTCAGCGCTGTCCCACATCAACACGCCCGAGCGCAAGATCTGGACAGCGGAAGACCCCATCGAAATCACACAGTCCGGCCTGCGTCAGGTGCAGATCAACCCCCGGATCGATTGGACCTTCGAGAAGGCTCTGCGGTCCTTTCTGCGCGCCGACCCGGACGTGATCATGGTGGGCGAGGTGCGCGACCGCGAGACGGCGCGCATGGCCGTGGAGGCCGCCCTCACCGGCCACTTGGTGCTGTCGACGATCCACACCAACAGCGCGCCCGAGACCGTGACACGCCTGCTCGACATGGGCATGGACCCCTTCAATTTCGGCGACTCGCTGCTGGCCGTGATGGGCCAACGACTGGTTCGCCGCTACTGCATGAAGTGCCTGGAGCGCAGGCCTGCCACCACCAGTGAAATCGATGAACTGTTGGCAGACTATCTGCACGCGGGCCATCTTTCGGGAGCAGCGCACGAGGCCGCGACGCGAGCCGACTGGATGAGTCGGCTCGCCCATGAGGGGCGGCTGATGAAGTGGCATGCGTCGGGCTGCCAACAATGCGACGGCACCGGGATGCGCGGACGCGTGGGTCTGCATGAATTGCTGGTGGTCAGCCGCGAGATTCGGCGGATGATCCAGATGCGCGAGCCAGTGGCAGCGCTGCAGGCCTGCGCACGCGAGCAAGGCATGCTGAATCTGCGCCAGGACGGCATCGAGAAGGTGCTGCAGGGCATCACCTCGATCGACGAGGTGCGGGCGACCAGCAATGCCTAGCGCCTTTGGCGCGGCATGACGGCGCAGTGCCGTTCAGCGTGTCGCCGGCAGACTTCAGCCGCCACCGCGCTGGGTGTAGAGGTCGAAGTGCTTCATGAAGGCAGCGCGTTCCACAGGGTCGGCATCGCCGAAGTCGAACCCTACCGATAGGCGGGGCAGGGTGACCAAGGCAATGCGCCGAGGAGGCAAGGCTTGCCAGTTGATCTGCAGCACGCCGCTGGTCAGTTTCACGCGGGCGCCATCAGACACCCAGTCGATGGACGCATGACGACTGGCGCCTGGCAGCCAGGCCTGCAACTCCGCGGCGGTGCAACCCATTTCGCGGGTGAAACGGGCTTCATAGTGGGACTGCATGGGTCGCCGTTGGAAGTTGGTGTGGCGCCGAGTCCGCCCGCGTGCGGACCGGCCCGATGACGGACGCTAACCGCCTGCGATCGGCGGCCAGATCGCCAACACATCGCCCTCGACCAGCGTACGTGTGGCGCGGTCCTCATGCGCCACATACACGCCGTTGATCAGCACCAGATGCACGAGCTTCATGGGCAGGTTGTATGGGGCGATGATGTCGGCAATGGTGGACTGCGGTGCGATGTCGATCTGCACCTCGTTGCCGCCCGCGGCCTCGGGCGGCAAATGCTGGGCAAGGGATGCATAAAGCTTGAATGTGATCTTCATCGCACCGATCGTAGCCGCTGACGTACCGGGCTTCAGGCCTTGACCAGCGCATAGGCGGAGGCACCCTGCGCACGGTCAAGATAAGCCTCCATGAGCTTGGTCGGATCCTTCAGCAGGGTCTGCTTCCAAGGCCCCAGGCTCACGTCGCCTTCCACCAGGCCGCGCATGACGCCCACATGGTCGGTCCAACCGATGCTGTTGCAACCCACGAGGCGGTCACCGCTGAACTGCAGGCTTAGGTGCCGGTCGGCCTTGCGATCGGTGAGCTCGACATGCTCACCACCCGGCACACCCTGCCACTGGCCAAAGCTGGAGGAAATGAGCCCCAGCGTGTCCAGCACGTTGATCTGCGGAACCCGCTGCAGCACGGCTGCTTGGCCCACCATGTTGAGCGCGGCAATGCGCGCTTCGTCGGCGGCGTTGGGCTGGATGGCGCTGACCACATGCGTGCCCGAGGCCAGGTCCAGGGCCTCGGCACAGTCGCCGGCGGCGTAGATGTGTGCCACATTGGTCTGCATCTGTGCGTTGGTGACGATACCGGTCTTGATGTCCACGCCGCTGCCTTGCAGAAAGGCCACATTGGGCTTCACGCCGGTGGCGCTGATCACGAGATCGGCTTGAAGGCTCTGGCCGGTCGAGAGCTTCACGGTCAGGCCGCTGCCCGCAGCGGCGGTCGCAGGAGCAGGGGCTGGTGAAGGATCGCTGCCGAAGCCGAGCATGGAGGCCAGCTTGCCCAACAGACCGGGCTCGGCGGCGGGTGCAGCAGCAGAAGCAGCGGGAGCCGCGCCAGCCGCCGCAATGGATTCCACGCGGGCACTGGTGTAGACCTTCACACCCTTGCGCTCACACCAGTCCTTGATCATGCCGCCGGCGGTGGGGCCCATCATGCGCGGCACCATGCGGTCGCCCATCTCCACCACGCTGAGCTGCACACCGCGCATGGCCAACGCTTCCATGATGATGCAGCCGATGAAGCCTGCGCCCATCTGCACCACCTTCGCGCCGGGCTTGGCCAGGGCCATGATGGCGCGGGCATCGGCCAGGGTCCAGCAGCTGTGCACACCAGGGCTGTTGACGCCCGGGATGGGCGGCGTGGCCGGGCTGGAGCCAGTGGCCACCAACAGCTTGTCGTAGGGCACCACGCGCCCCTCACTCAGGTTGACGGTTTGGGCCTGGGTGCTGACGGATTGCGCGCGCACGCCCCGAATAACATCAATGCGGTGTTGTGCAAAGTGCTCGGCGGTGTGGCGCAGGTGCGTCCCGGGTTCCTGGATATTGCCGATGAGCAGATAGGGAATGGCCATGCGCGAGTACGGCGCTTCGGGCTCATCACCGATGAGGGTGATGCTGTCGTGCGGGGCGTGCTTGCGGATGGTTTCGGCGGCGATCACGCCGGCTGGGCCTGCGCCCAGGATCACGTGCTTCATGTGTGAACTCCAACAAGGACAAAGGCGGTACGGGACCGCCTTTGTCGGGTCATGACCGGGAAACGGTCATCACAGGATCAACGCAATATCAAGACAGGACCATCAAAGGCCAAGCTTGGCCCGGGTTTCGGGCTTGATCGTGCCGTCTGCATTCCAGCCGCGGGCGGCGTAGTACTTGGGCAGCATCTCGGGCAGCTTGGAGGTCAGCCCCTTGGCCGGGCCGGTCTTGGAGCCTTCGGTCAGCAGCCGCTTGGGCAGCGTGTCGTCGGCGGCGGTGAAGCCGGCGCGGTTGTTGAAGTCGCGCTCCATGTTCCAGATGCGCTCGCCGATCAGGGCCATGTTCTCCAGCGTGAACTCGGGACCGCAGGCTGCGGCCACCTGCGGGGCCACGTCAGCCAGCCCCCAGGCGAAGCTGGTGAAGATGCAGATGCCGGCGGAATCGAACGCGGCGGTGGCGTCCTGGAAGGCCATCACGAGTTCGGCCTTGCCTTCGTGCTCCAGCGGGTCGGTCTTGACCGGGATGCCCAGGATTTCCGAGGCCACGGTGTAGCTGCGCAGGTGGCAGGCGCCGCGGTTGGACGTGGCGTAGGTGAGGCCCATGCCCTGGATGCCGCGGGCGTCATAGGCGGGGAATTCCTGACCCTTGACGCTCATGGACAGTTCGGGGTGGCCGTACTTCTCGCACAGGCGCTTGGAGCCCATGCCGATCTCCACGCCGAAGCCCTTGCCGGTGGCGGTCATGTCGGCCAGTTCGCACAGCGCGCGGGCCGAGCCGAAGGGGGCCTCGATGCCGATCTGCTCCTTGGTGAGCACACCCATTTCGAAGAGCTCCATCACCGCGCCGATGGTGGCGCCGAAGGAGATGGGGTCCATGCCCTGCTCGTTGCAGATGGTGTTGGCGTACTGCAGCGCTTCCAGGTCGTTCACGCCGTTGGCAGCACCCAGGGCCCAGGCCGCTTCGTACTCAAGGCCACCGGTGGCGCCCCAGTACTGCGGCTTGTTCTCCACGCTGAAGTGGGTCTGGTCGATCTTGGAGATGCGACCGCAGGCGATGGTGCAACCGAAGCAGGCCTGGTTGGTGACCAGCTGGGCCTTGCCGTCGCTCTTGCGCGGCGTAGCCATGGCTTCGGCGGAGATGTCCTTGGCGCCTTCGAACTGGCTGTCGCGGTGGTTGCGGGTGGGCAGCGCACCGACCTCGTTGATCACGTTCATCAGCACCTGGGTGCCGTAGGTGGGCAGGCCCTGGCCGGTGACGGCGTTGTCGGCGAGGATCTTCTTCTTCTCGAAGGTGACCTGCATGAAGCCCTTGGGATCGGCGATGTTGGCCACACCCTTGGTGCCACGCACGGCGATGGCCTTGAGGTTCTTGCTGCCCATCACGGCGCCCACGCCCGAGCGGCCGGCCGCGCGGTGCAGGTCATTCACGACGGCTGCATACAGCACCTGGTTCTCACCGGCCAGGCCGATCGACGAC
>JAIYCN010000041.1 GCA_027487995.1 Rubrivivax sp.
AGCATGATGCCGCCCACCACACCGGCCTTGGTGTAGGGCAGCACGATCTTGTAGACCACCTCCCAGGTGGTGGAGCCCAGGCCGTAGGCGGACTCCTTGAGCATGGGCGGTGTCACCTCGAATACATCGCGCATCACCGAGGCGATGAAGGGGATGATCATGATGGCCAGGATGATGCCGGCCGACAGGATGCCGATGCCCACCGGGGGGCCTGACACGATGGCCCCGAGAACCGGTACGCCAGCGAAGGCGGCCTGCAACGGCTGCTGCACATAGGTGGCCAGCACAGGGCCGAACACCAGCAGGCCCCACATGCCGTAGACGATGGAGGGCACCGCTGCCAGCAGCTCAATGGCGATGCCCAGCGGCCGCTTGAGCCAGTTGGGCGAGAGTTCAGTCAGAAACAGCGCAATGCCGAAGGACACGGGCACCGCGATCACCAGCGCAATCAGCGAGGTGGCCAGCGTGCCGTAGATCATCACCAAGCCGCCGTACTGATTGCCCACCGGGTCCCACACGGCCGACGTCAGGAACCCAAGGCCGAATTCGTTGATGGCAGGCCCCGCGCCCACCACCAGCGAGCCCAGGATGCCCGCCATCAAGGCCAGCGTGAGCGCGGCGGCCGATGTGGCCGCCGCGGCGAACAGACGGTCGCCCCAGCCCTTCATCACTTGATGCCCATCCAGGCCTTGCGCACCAAGGCTTTCACCGGATCGGGCAACGCCACGTATTCCAGGTCCGCGGCCATCGAGTCACCCTTGTCGAAGGCCCAATCGAAGAACTTCAGGGCCGAAGCCGTTTGTGCGGGCTTCTCGGACTTGGTGTGCATGAGGATGAAGGTGGCACCGGTGATGGGCCAACTGTCCTTGCCGGCGTGATTCGTCAACACCTGGTTGAAGCTCTTGGCCCACTGGGCATTGGCTGCAGCCGCCTTGAAGGTTTCATCATCCGGGGCCACGTACGCGCCGTCCTTGTTCTGCAGCAGCACGTGCGACATCTTGTTCTGCTTGGCATAGGCGTACTCCACGTAACCGATGGAGTTGGGCAGGCGCTGCACGAAGGCGGCCACGCCCTCGTTGCCCTTGCCACCGGCACCCGTGGGCCAATTCACCGCGGTGCCTTCGCCCACCTTGGTCTTCCACTCGGCGCTGACCTGCGACAGGTAGTGGGTGAAGAGGAAGCTGGTGCCCGAGCCGTCGGCGCGGCGTACCGGCGCGATGGCCGCAGCCGGCAGGTTCGCGCCCGGATTGAGCGCCACCAACGCAGGGTCGTTCCACTTGGTGATCTTGCCCAGGTAGATGTCGGCCAGCACGGTACCGTTCAACTTGATCTGACCCGGCGTGATGCCCTTGATGTTGACCACCGGCACCACGCCGCCGATCACGGTGGGGAACTGGACCAGGCCCTCGGCCTTGAGTTCATCGTCCTTCAAGGGCATGTCGGAGGCGCCAAAGTCCACCGTCTTGCCCTTGATCTGCTTGATGCCGGCGCCCGAACCCACCGACTGGTAGTTCACGCGGGCGCCAGTGGCCTTGTTGTAGGCATCGGCCCATTTGGCGTAGACGGGCGCGGGAAAAGACGCTCCAGCACCGGTGACGTCCTGCGCCCAGGCCGGCGTGGCATATCCGAAAGCGCAAACCAGCAAGGCCGCAGCGGTGCGCGGCCAAGAAAGCATTGAAGGCATGGCAATCAGGCCCCCGGGGGCCTCAACGGTTGGCAACCGCCGGACTCTACGACCGATTTGTGACAGTTGTGTGACAAATCATCAGCGGACTGTGTCAATTCGCCGGGGGTTGCCGTTCTGTAGCGGCCCGCTTTGCGGGTGCCTCATAGCGCAAGGCGGGTTTGGCGGATGCAGTGAGCATGCGCTCACTCCTTCGATTCAACCAGTCCTGCGCCATGGCGCCAAAGGAGGTCAGCAGGATATCGTTGAACCGCTCGGGCAGGGCGTGGCGCGGTGCAGGGTCAGCAGACAGGGGCGGGTTCGGGGTGTGGTGATTCATGGCGCTCAGCGTAGCCACCGCCCAAATGGCGGGGCTGAGCGCACTCAACCTTCAAGGGTCCGTGCGCACGACACCACCGCCCTTCAGCGCCCCACCACCTCCAGCAGTTCCACCTTGAAGCGCAGGGGCGTGTTGGGCGGAATGCGCCCGCTGCCCGCGCCGCGCTCACCGTAGGCCGTGGCCGCGGGGCACTGCAACGTGGCCGCACCACCCACCGGGATGTGCTGCAGCCCTTGGGTCCAACAGGGAATCACGCGGTTGAGCGGGAATGTGGCGGGCTGCTTGCGTTCGTAGGACGAATCGAACACGCGACCGTCCTCGAAAGTGCCCTCGTAGTGCACGCGCACCGAGTCGGTGGCGCCGGGATAGCTCAGCGGCGTGCGGCCGGCCCGCGTAAGCGTGACTTCCACACCGTTGGGCAGCGTGCGGGCCGTTCCCACTGCCAGGGGCGCCGCGGCGGCGGCCGGGTTTGTGGCGGGCGGAGATGCCGGCGCTGGCGCCGGTGTCTGTGCAAGGGCCGAGGTGCCCGCCACTGCTGCCAAGGCCAGCACGGCCAACCGGAAAGCCGCAGCCTTCACTCCACTACGATCCCCACATGAATTCATTCGCACGGCATTTGCCTCCATCTCGTTTGCTCGCATGGCCTAAAGACCATGCTCCACCAATTCCACCAGGCGCGTGGCGACCCACTGCGCTTCTTCAGGCGCCAAGCCCACACTGGGGTGCACCAGGCCCGCAGCCATCTTCTGCGCCACATCATCGGCCGTGACCCCCAGATCGGAGGCCAAGGCACGCGCCTGCGGCAAAAGGCCCTGCGCCAGGTCCTCGCACGTTTCATAACGCGCCAGCACATGGTGCCAGGGCTCGCTCAGCCGCTTGGCCGAACCCGTCTGAAACAGTGCCAGAAAGGACTCGGGCACGTGGATCTGCGACTCGCTCATGGGCCGATTGTGGCGGCATACTCGATTGCATGAGCACCGCGTTCTTTCTGCCGCACCCTGACCACCCGGGGCGCTACACCCCCACCGAATCCACGGTGGGGCCATGGTCGCCCCATCACCAGCATGGAGGGCCGCCCATCGCGCTCCTGGCGCAGGCCATGTGCGAGCATCCAAGTGCCACACCCATGGACCTTGGGCGTCTGACGGTGGAGTTTCTGGGGCCGGTGCCGCTGGATGAATGCGAAGTCTCGGTGCGGGTGCTGCGCCCGGGCAAGCGCGTGGAACTGCTGCAAGGTCAATACAGCGTCGGCGGCAAGCCCGTGCTCACGGCGCAGGCGTGGCGGCTGCAGCGTGAGCCCGGCGTGTGCCCCTCGATTCCCGACCCCTTCGTGCCACCGCCCCTGCCAGAACACGAAACCCAGCGCTTCTTCCTGGGTGGTGAACCGTTCCCGTATGGCCGCTCGCTGGAGTGGCGCTTCGCTCAAGGCGGCTTTGACCGGCTGGGCCCGGCCAGCGTGTGGGCGCGCTTGCGCATTCCCTTGATGGAGGGACGGGAAACGCTGGGTGCGGCCGGACTGCTGACACTGCTGGACTCGGCCAACGGCGTGAGTTGCGAACTCGACTTCAGCCAGTGGTCCTTCGTGCCCGTCGACCTGACCCTGAACCTGCACCGCCAACCCGTGGGCCCCTGGTTCGGCATGGAGGCGCGCACCGTGGTCAACGAGGGTGGCATCGGCACGGTCAGCACCACGGTGTTCGACCAGGCCGGGCCGGTGGGGCGCAGTCTTCACACCCTGTTTGTTCGGCCCAAGGCCTAGGCCTTAACGCAGTCGTTTGGATTGGTGCGATCATCGCGCCTGCAACGAGGAGCCCTTCATGATGAATGCCGCCAAGTCCCTTGCCATCACCACCGCGCTGCTGATGTCCATCAGCGCACAGGCAGCCTCCCACTCCGCGGGGGGAACACCCACGGCCCCTGCAAAACCCGCTGCAGCGGCGCCTGCTGCTCCTGCCGCGTCTGCGCCCGCGGCCACCGGGTCCTGCCAGCAACAGGCCACCGACCGCAAGCTTGCCGGTGCCGCCAAGAATTCATTCATGACCAAGTGCGAGCGCGAAGCCACCGAGCGTTGCGAAGCCACGGCCACTGAAAAGAAGCTGGCGGGCGCTGCGCGCACGGCCAACATCAACAAGTGCCTTAAGGACAGCGTGGGCTGAGGCCCGGGCACCCCTGGGCCTGCGAGGGCGACGATGTGCCAGCTGCTGGGGCTCAACGCCAACACGCCCACGGACCTGGTGTTCAGCTTCACCGGTTTTTCCACGCGGGCTGAAGAACACAAGGACGGGTTCGGCATCGGTTTCTTCGAGGGAGCCGGTGCACGCCTGTTCGTGGACACGGTGAGCGCCCGCACCTCGCCGGTGGCCGAGATGATCCGGCGCTACCCCCTTCGCAGCCGAAACATCATCGCCCACATCCGCAAGGCCACGCAGGGCGCCGTGGCCCTGGAGAACACGCATCCCTTCATGCGCGAACTCTGGGGACGCTACTGGGTGTTCGCGCACAACGGCAACCTGGAACACTACGCGCCCAAACTGCATGCGGCCTTCAGACCCGTGGGCCACACCGACAGCGAACGCGCCTTCTGCTGGCTGATGCAGGAACTGGCCAAGAACCATGCGAGCCTGCCCACCATCGCGCACCTCACCGAGACCCTGCGTGAACTGACCCCTGCGGTGGCCCGCCACGGCACCTTCAACTTCCTGTTGAGCAACGGCGAGGCGCTGTGGGCCCACTGCAGCACGAAGCTGCACACGGTAGAGCGCGCGCACCCCTTCTCAACCGCCCAGTTGCGCGACGAGGCCCTGAGCATCGACTTCTCGGCCCACACCACCACACAGGACCGCGTGGCGGTGGTGGTGACTGAACCCCTGACGACCAACGAAGACTGGGTGGCGATGAAGCCCGGGGAACTGGCGGTCTTCGTCGATGGTCGAAGGCTCGCGCACCACTCTTCGACCCTCGCGTGACGACACTCGCACCATCGCGCCAAGACATTCAAGCGCAGGTCCCGGCTGAACCGGACACCCGCGCGCTGTCGCTCGACGGCGTGCGCTTCTCGTATCCCGGCCAGTCACAAGACACCCTGCACATTTCGCAGTGGGCCTTGGCCCGGGGCGAGCGCGTGATGCTGCGTGGGCCCAGCGGCTGCGGCAAGAGCACGCTGCTGGGCCTGGCCGCCGGTGTGCTGCTTCCGCAAGCCGGTTCCGTGAGGCTGATGGGGCGGGACTGGGCGTCCATGGGCGCGGCTGCTCGGGACGCGCAGCGGGTTGACCACGTGGGTTACATCTTCCAGCAGTTCAACCTGCTGCCCTACCTGTCGGTGCTGGACAACGTACTGCTGCCTTGCCAGTTTTCATCACGGCGGCGCAACCAGGCGCGTGAGACGCATGGTCATCCGCGCCTCGCGGCGGTGGCGCTGCTGGAAGCGCTGGAGTTGCCCGCGGTACTGCACCACCGCGCCGCGTCGGACCTCTCGGTGGGTCAGCAGCAGCGCGTGGCAGCCGCGCGGGCGCTGATGGGTGCGCCGGAAGTGGTGATTGCCGATGAGCCCACCTCGGCCCTGGACGAGGACCGCCGCGAAGGCTTCATGCGCCTGCTGCTGGCGCAATGCCAGCGGGCCGGCAGCGCACTGCTGTTCGTCACGCACGACGCGCGGCTTTCGGTCCACTTCGAGCGCGTCGTGGATCTGCCGGCACTCAATGAAACAGGTCACTGAGGCGGCATGAGAGGGCTGTTCACCATCGCCTGGGCCAGCGCCTGGCACCGCCGGTTCGCATTGAGCCTTGTGGTGCTGTCCCTGGCCCTGTCCACGCTGCTGCTGCTGATGGTGGAGCGTGTGCGCCACGACGTGCGCGAGAACTTTTCGAACGCGGTGTCGGGCACAGACCTCATCGTGGGTGCGCGCGGCGGTGCGGTGCAGTTGCTGCTGTTTTCGGTGTTCCGTATCGGGCAACCCTCGCAGGCCATCGAGTACCGCAGCGTGCAGGCCTTGGAGAAGGACCCTGCGGTGCGTTGGGTCGTGCCCATCTCCCTCGGCGACACGCACCGCGGCTTTCCCGTGGTGGCCACCACCGAGGCCTACTTCGACCGGTTCCGCTATGGGCAGCGGCGCGAGCTGCAGATTCAACAGGGTCGCCGCTTTGAAGGCGTGTTCGACGCGGTGCTGGGCGCCGAGGTGGCCGAACAACTGGGTTATGGCCTGGGCCAAAGGATGACCCTGCGCCACGGCAGCGGTGAACTCGACACCGCGGACCACGGCGACATGCCCTTCACGGTGGTGGGCATCCTGGCGCGCACCGGCACACCCGTGGACCGCTCCATCCACATCCGGTTGGACGGCATGGAGGCCCTGCATGTGGACTGGGCTGCGGGCGTGCCCATGCCGGGGCGGCGCACCCCGGTAGAAGACGTGTTGTCGCGCGACCTGACACCGCGCACCGTGACGGCGGCGCTGGTCGGCTTGAAGGTGCGGGGCGCGGTGTTTGCGGTGCAGCGGCGCGTGGCGTCCTATGAAGCGGAACCCCTGATGGGCGTGCTGCCGGGCGTGGCCTTGGACGAACTCTGGGGCACCGTGGGGCAAGCAGAGAAGGCCTTGTCCTTGATGAGCGCCCTGGTCGGCCTGGTCAGTGTGGTGGGTTTGGTGGCGGTGGTGATGACGGCCTTGGAGCAACGGCGGCGCGAACTGGCCGTGTTGCGCTCGGTGGGTGCCGGCCCGCGCCGCGTGTGGTCCCTGCTCTTGCTTGAGGGCCTGATGGTGAGCGCCGCAGGCGCCGCCTTGGGTCTGGTGGTCTGGGCCCTGGCCCTGTGGGCAGGCTCCCCGTGGGTGCAAGCGGAATACGGCATCATCCTGAGTGTCGGCTGGCCGCGGGCCAGTGAATGGATGCTGGTGCTGGCTGTCGTGGTCACCGGAGTCGCCGCCAGCCTGTGGCCCGGGTGGCGCGCCTACCGTTTGAGTCTGGCCGATGGGCTTTCACCCCATCTGTGATGCTTGGTCCATGATCGGCTGAAACAGGAGCATGAGTTTGATCGATCGATTTGCACCGCAGCTGTCTTCCACGCCGCGTCGAGTGGCCTTGCGGCTATTGGTTGGTTCTGCTGCAGCCATGCTGGGTGCCGGCAACCTGAGCTGGGCTCAAGGTTCACGAAGCAGTGGCACGGCCCCGCGCACACTGACCTGGGAAGAACTGGTGCCCAAGGACTGGGACCCCATGGCCTTGTTCCGTGACCGCCCCACCGCCCTCATCCGCGAAGGCAGCGCAGCCGAACGCGAGATGATGCGCGAGATGCGCGAGGCCTGGGACAAGGCACCCACGCGCGATGAGCTCAAAGGCCAGCGCGTGCGCTTGCCGGGCTATGTGGTGCCGCTGGACATGGTGGGCGACAAACTGCAGGACTTCCTGCTCGTGCCCTACTTCGGCGCCTGCATCCACAGCCCACCACCACCGGCCAACCAGATCGTGCATGTCACGCTCAAGCGCCCGCAGGGTCTGCGCACCATGGACGTGGTGTGGGTGACCGGCGTGATGGGCATCGAGCGTCAGGACACCGGCATGGGCGTGAGTGGCTATGCCATCCAGGCCGACACGGTGGATCCCTACAAGGCCAACGACAGCAAGCGGTGATGAACAACCCACGCCGCCGCCTGCTCACCCTGGGATCGGCTTCCTGCGGCCTGCTGTGGGCCACGGGCGCCGGCAGCGCGGCTCCAGACCCGAACGCATCTCTGGCCACACGGCTGCGCAGTGGTGGCGTGGTCATCGCCTTCCGGCATGCCCTGGCCCCCGGCACATTCGACCCACCAGGCTTCCTGCTGGACGACTGCCGAACCCAGCGCAACCTCGATGACGAAGGGCGCGCACAAGCGGCGCGCATCGGCCGCTGGTTTGCGGATCAGGGCCTGACCCCCGCTCAGGTTCGCAGCAGCCCCTGGTGCCGCTGCCTGGACACGGCCCGCATCGCCTTCGGTGCTGGTGCGGTGCAAACCTGGGCCGCGCTGGGCTCACCGCGCGGCACATCGGAGCAGGCGTACCCGGAGTACCAGACCCTGCTGCGCAAGGCCGCGGCCCAGCGCCGCGCTCAAGGAGGCTTCGAGGTCTGGGTCACCCACATGTTCGTGCTGCAGGACCTGGTGGGCCAGGGTGTAGGTTCAGCCGAAGCGCTCGTCTTGCGTGGCGACCCGCGCGCCCCCGACAACCGCACTGCCCTTCAGGTGCTGGGCCACTGGCGGCTACCCTCCTGAAGGCCCTCACCGCGTGCTCTGCGCGTAGTAGCCCTCAGGCGTAGCTGAGTTCCTGCACCTTGCCCGCGAAGACGCGGTAGCTGAAGATGGTGTAGCCCACGATGGCCGGTACCGTGAACGCGCAGCCCACCGCGATCACCGCCAGCGATGACGTGGCACTGGCGGCGTCCCACACCGTGAGGCGGTCCATCACCACGTAGGGGAAGAGGCTGTAGGCCAAGCCCACCGCGCCGAAGAGGAACACCGCCACGACCGCCACAAACGGCAGCCAGCACAGGCGTCCCATCACCGACCGGGAATTGAGCACCGCCCGCGCGGCCACGAGGGCTGCCAGGGTGGCCAGGGGAATCGGCAACAGGGCGATGAACTCGGGCATGCTGAACCAACGGTCACGCACGGTGGCGCTGACCACCGGCGTGGCCAGCGAGATCAGACCCATGCCCAGCACCAACGGTGGCCAGGCCCACTTGGCCCAACGGACAGCCAAGGTCTGCAATTCACCTTCGGTCTTCATCACCAACCAGCAGGCCCCCAGCAGCACGTAGGCCGCCGGCAACAGCAGGGCAATGGCAGCGGCAAAGAGCAGGGCCACACCGCCTTCGGCAAAGCCCGTGATGTAGCGGCCCAGCATCCACCCCTGCGAAACAGCGGCGATTCCACTGCCCGCCCAGAAGGCAAAGTTCCACAGCGGCTTCCACTGGTCCTGCGCCTTCACGCGAAAGTCGAAGGCCACGCCACGCAACACCAACCCCACCAGCATCAAGGCCACCGGCAGATACAGCGCCGTGAGCACCA
>JAIYCN010000270.1 GCA_027487995.1 Rubrivivax sp.
GCCGCCGTTCCCACCGCAGTGAGGACCACGAACCGCAGCCCCCCCGCGCGCACCTTCTTGTCCCGCTGCATCGCGGCCCGCAGGTCCGGCCACGGCAGGGGCCGCGCCAGCCGCACCGGCAACGCGTGGGCCGCCAGCACCCGCTCCACCCTCCCCACGGTTTCCGCCGGCACGAGCCCGAGGCCCGCGGAAAGCCGCGCCGCCGCGCCGAGGCCGATCGCCACCGCCTCCCCGTGCAGGTACTCGCCGTAGCCCGCGACGTTCTCGATCGCGTGCCCAAAGGTGTGGCCGAGGTTCAGCAGCGCCCGCCCGCCGTCCGCCGCCAGCTCCCGCTCATCCGCCTCCACGATCCGCGCCTTCAACGCGCAGCACCGCCGGATCAGGTCCGGCAGGTCCGCGCTGGCCCGGTCGACCGTCCCCGCCTCCAACCGCGCGAACAGGGCCTCGTCCCCGAGCAGGCCGTACTTCACGACCTCCGCCATCCCCGCCGCAAACTCGCGGGGCGGCAAAGTCGCCAGCAACGCCGTGTCGATGTACACCGCCCGCGGCTGATGGAAGGCGCCCACCAGGTTCTTCCCCGCCGGCACGTTGATGCCCGTCTTCCCTCCGACGGAGCTGTCGACCATCGCGAGCAAAGTCGTCGGGACCTGCAGGAAATCCACCCCCCGCAGCCACGCGGCCGCCGCGAACCCCGCGAGATCGCCGATCACGCCGCCGCCACACGCCACCACCACCCCACCGCGATCCAACCGCTCCGCCGCCAGAAACCCCAGCACCCGCTCGAGCCCGGCCAGCGATTTCGCGCCCTCCCCGGGCGGCAGCGCGAGCACCGGCGCCGCCCCGAAGACCTCCGCCAGAAACGGCCCCTGCGCCGTCCGCACCGCCTCATCCGTCACCACCGCCACGCGCCGGCCCGCGGCCGACAGCCGCGCGACCTCCTCCCGCAACGCCGGCGCCAGCTGCGCCCCGAAGTGGATCGGATACGCGCGTGCGCCCAACTGGACCGTGAGGGGAGCGACCATGAGGCGGATTAAGGCCCGGCCACCCGACGCGTCGAGCGGAACCTTGGCCCGCCGACCCTCGCCGCCCCCGATCACGTTCCCTGCCCGCCACCGCCCTTCCGTAAACTCCACCCTTGACCAAGAGCGACTAAGTCTCATTAACAGCCCTCTCAATTAAAGCGACTGACTCTCAGTAGCGGCTTGAGGCAAACTTTAATCCCTGTGCTGCAAATTCTTAGCTATTTCCGGCCCTGTCGCGGACCGCGCCTGCGGAGCCGCTCGCTGCTGGCTTGGCTTTGGCTCGCCGCACCGCTGTCCGCCGCCTCCGCGCCCCCGGCGCCGCCGGTCCAGTTACCCCGCTTCCAAGTCGAGGCCGAGGCCGAGTTCGACCACGTGATCCAGGGGCCGTTTTTGCCGGACGTCCAAGGCGCCAAGATCAACGCCGGCAAGAAGACCACGATCCTCGACTTCGACGGCCAGCCCCGGATCAACGGCAACAACTACCGCCAGGCGCTCGCCGAGGCGCCCGGGCTCATTTTGAGCGAGGAGACGTCGCCGCTGGTCAGCATCGGCTACCGCGGGCTGGAGCCCCACCGCGCGCAGTTCACCCAGGTGCTCAAGGACGGCATCCCGATCCACGCCGACCAGTTCGGCTACCCCGAGGCGTACTACACGCCCCCGCTGGACACGGTCGATCGCATCGAATTCATCCGCGGCGGCGCCGCCCTCCTTTATGGCCCGCAGCCCGGCGGCGCCCTGAACTACGTGACCCACCGGCCGCGGACGGACCGCGGCTTCTCCGGCTCCTCGCTGCACACGGTCGGATCCGACGGCTACTACTCCACCTTCAGCCATCTCGACGGCACCGTCGGCCGCGTTGGCTATTACGGTTACCTCAACCACCGGCAGTCCGAGGGCATCCGTTCCGCCAACGGCGACTACCGCCTGACCTCCTGGCTGGGCCGGCTCGCGCTCGACGCCACGAGCGCCTCCCGCTGGCTGCTCACCCTGGAGACCTACGCGGAGGAGCACGGCGAACCCGGCGGCCTCACCTTCGCCTCCGGCCCCGGCGCGGTGAACTACCTCACCGACCGGCGGGCGCCCTCGCGCCAGCACGACCGCTTCAACCTCGAGCGGGACGCCGCGTCGCTGATCTGGGAGCACGACCTCGCCGCGGGCACCTTCGCTTGGCGCACCTGGGCGATCGACTACACCCGCGCCTCCCGCCGGCAGGGCGGCGGCGGCTTCGGCACGCTGCCCACCGGCCCCGCGGCGCAGACCAACACGCAGGAGCACCAGCGGTTCCGCACCCTCGGCACCGAAGCCCGCCTCCGGTTCGATTGGGGCCCGGGCGCGCGCCACGTCCTCAGCACCGGCGCCCAGCTTTACGGCAGCACCTCCCCGCGCACCGACCGCCGCGGCACCTCGGCCACGGCCACCACCGGGACCGTGCAGAACCAGTCGCGCCGCGAGGTGTTCTACGCCCCGGTCTACGCGGAGAACCTCTTCCGCTGGGGCGCGTTTTCCCTCACCCCGGGCGTTCGCCTGGAACAAGTCCGCCAATCCGTCCGCGAAGAGGTCAACCTGGCCAAGGCCGCGGCCGGCAACCCGCTCGCGGAGCGCACGGACACCGACACGGAGCCGCTCTTCGGTCTCGCCGCGACCTGGGAACCGGCCCGCGGCGCCCAGGCCTACCTCAACGCCGCGGAGAGCTTCCGCCCCGTGATCTTCACTCAGGCGGTGCCCAACGGCGCGACGCAGGTCGTGAACGCGGACCTCGCCCCGGCCCGCGCCCGCCAGCTGGAACTCGGCTACCGCACCCAGACGGCCTCCGGCCTCGTGCTGGATGCGAGCGTGTTTCACCTCGAGTTTTCCGACCAGGTCGGCACCGCGGCCCTCCCCGGCGGACGCTCCAGCCTCGTCAACGTCGGCCGCTCCGTGCATCGCGGCGTGGAGGCGGCGGGACGGCAGGAACTGCTGCGGCCGC
>JAIYCN010000291.1 GCA_027487995.1 Rubrivivax sp.
GAAACGGCGGCCGGGAATCGACCGGCAGCGGGGAAATCTCATCCGCCACCAGCTCCTCGATCTCGTGCAGTCCGGCGACGGCCAGCGCCTGGGCGACCTCCGGGTCGGTGGAGGACGAACGCACGCTGATGCCCTGTTCGGTCCACTCGATCACCGCGTACTCATCGCGCTTCTCCACCCGCCGGTGGACGATGGCGTCATGGTCCGTCAGCTCCAGTTCGCGGACCTGCCCCTCGACGTAGATCTGCCGCCCGCGCTCCAGCTGGTCGGCGGTGAACGCCGGCGCCCAATCCCCCTCGAGCTTGCCGAACCAGAACTCCAGGGACCCTGGGGTATAGACGCGCTTGGGACCGTGCGACTGCATCGATCGAAACGGCGACCGTGAGGGAGCGGGCGCCTGGGGTGCAATCCTGAAGTTGGTGCGCGTCGGCAACGCCCGCGTTCAGGCGCCCGGGGGCGGCGCGAGGAACGGCTGCAGGGCGGCCAAGGTGCGGTCGGCCGCGCCGCGGTTGCGCGCGTGCCACGTTTCGGCCTCGCGGCCGCGGCTGGCGCGGGCGGCGGGATCGGCCAGCAGCCGGGTCGCGGCCGCGACGAGCGCGGCGGGAGTGGCGACCGTCTCCGCTGCCCCGCCGGCCAGCAGTTCCCCCGCCACGGTGCGGAAGTTGCTCATTCCCGGCCCGAACAGGAGTGGTTTGCCCAAGGCCGCGGCCTCCACCGGGCTCTGTCCCTCGGTGTGCGGGGCGAGGCTCTTGCCGACGAACACGACGTCCGCGAGGTGCGTGAGCAGCGCGAGCTCGCCCGTGGTGTCGGCGACCGCCACGTCCACCGGCGCCATCGCCGCGCCGGAGGTGCGAAAGTGGCTGCGGACCCCGGCGGCAGCCAGGGTCTGGCGCACCTCCGCCCGTCGTTCGGCGTGGCGGGGTACCAGCAGCAGCTGGGCGGCGAGGCCTTGGGCGCGGGCGTGGCGCCAGGCCTCGACCAACGCCGCCTCTTCCCCGGGCCACGTCGAAGCCCCGAGCAGCAGCGGCCCGGCCTCCAGCCCCAGTTCCTGGCGCAACCGCTCCCGTTCCCCGGGCGGGCACGCCCGCGGGGTGACGTCGAGCTTGAGGTTGCCGGTGATGCTGACCCGGTCCGCCGCGACCCCGAGGCGGCCGAGCCGCGCGGCGTCCTGGGCCGAGGCGGCGAGGAAGCGGGTGCGGCGCCCGAGCACCAGCGGCGCCAGCCCGGGCACCCGGCTGAGGCGGCGGAAGGACCGGTCGCTCAGGCGGGCGTTGACGCAGACCACAGGCACCTCCCGGCGCTCGGCCTGATACACGTGTTCCGGCCAACGTTCGCCCTCGGCCAGCACCACCAGTTGGGGACGCAGCGCGCGCCAAGCGGCCGCCGAGCAGGGCCACGCATCGAGGGGAAAGTAGGCGAGGGTGGCGGCGAGGTTGCCATAGCGCTCGGTCGCGAGCCGCCGACCGGTGCTGGTGGTCGTCGTGAGCACGATTTCCGCGCCCGCCGCGTGCAACCCCCGCAGCACCGGGCCGAGGGCGAGCAGTTCGCCGACGCTCACCGCCTGGACCCAGACGCGGGTCCGGCCGGGACTCGGCGGGGGGAGGGGAGGGAGCCAGCCGAGGCGTTGCGAGAACCCGGGCCCGTAGCCGCCCCGGCGGATCATCCGCAGCCCGTAGCGCGGGGCGAGGGCGACCAGCGCCGGCGTGAACAGGGCCCGGTAGAGCCAGAGCAGCGGCGGGGTCACGCGCTCGGGGCCACCGGGGGCGGTCGGCCCGCGGGCAGGAGCCGGAGGTTCAGCAGCGGCAGGAGGGCGAGCAGGCCCAGGACCGTGCCGCCGAGGACCGCGTAGCCGGCGACGTCGTGCACCGTGCCTTCAATCGCCGCGTGGCCGTAGCGGTACGCCCACGCCGTCAGGAAGAGGCTGCGGCCGAGGTTCGTCACGAAGGCCAGCAGCAGCGCGGCCACCACGAGCGCGACCTTCTTCCAGCCCTGTTGCACGAAGACCGCGGACAGGAACGATCCGGCGAAGAGGCAGGCGGTGAGGGAGCGGATCCCGGAGCAGGCGTCCTCGACCCCGACGAGGTTGGGCTGGCCGTTGACCGGTGGCAGCGCGAGCACGTTGCCGCGTTGCTCGATCGGCAGCCCGAGGGCGTCAAAGACGAACGCCACCACCGCGACCACCCGCCGGAGGAGGAGGAGGTTGAGCTGGGACTCCACCGCCGAGACCATCGGGGCGGAGACGAGCCAGATCAGGACGGGAAAAACGAAAAGCCCGGCGAGGCGCAGGCGGGCGTCCGCGGCGAGATTGGCGCGCCCCGGCGAGGGGCTGGCCGGGGCGTTGAGCACGAGGAGCGCGGCCGTGATGCCGGCCATGCCGAGCGTGATGGCCAGCGTGCCGGGCTGCGAGGTGCCGGCGCCGGCGCGATAGAAGGAGCCGAGGAGGAAGAACGCCGCTCCCAGCAGGAGCGCGGAGCCCGTGAGGGTGGCGAGCAGCCATCCTTGCCACCCGCGGGCGCGCGGGCTGTCCGGCGCGGCGCAGGCGGCCGCGGCGGCGCGGATCCGCGGCCAGCGGTCGTGCACGACAAAGGCTACGAAGAGCGGCACGAGCCACCCGAACGAGTAGTCCTGCTTCACGCGCCACCAGTGCGACTGATCCCACGCGGTGAAGAGCATGAAGCCGCCGGCGAGCAGCAGGGCGAGCCCGAGGGAGCCCGGGAGGTCGGAGCGGAGTTTCATCCAGCCGGCGCGCATTCGGGCGGAGGGAAACCGGCTTCCTCCGGGAAGCGAGCGCGATTTTGCGCTTGTCGGTCGCGGCCCGGGTCGCTGCGCTCTTCCGCTCCGTCGGCCGACTCCGGCCGGCGTTTCCCGCAGTTTGCTCCAGATTGTGCTTGCCGGCGGTTTCGCCGCCGGTAGCGTTTTCCTCTTTTCGTCCCTTTTCCCTCGTAAGAATTCACTCCGCGTATGCCGACCATCAACCAACTCGTGCGCAAAGGCCGCCGCCAGGTGACCGCCAAGTCGAAGTCCCCGGCGCTGGCGGGCAACCCCTTCCGCCGCGGCGTGTGCGTGCAGGTGATGACCCGCACCCCGAAGAAGCCGAACTCGGCCATCCGTAAGGTCGCCAAGGTCCGGCTCACGAACGGCAACGAGGTGATCTCCTACATCCCGGACGAGGGCCACAACCTGCAGGAGCACTCGA
>JAIYCN010000115.1 GCA_027487995.1 Rubrivivax sp.
CAGCAGCGCCTGGCCGATGGTGTTGTTGACCTTGTGCGCGCCCGTGTGGTTCAAGTCTTCGCGCTTCAGGTAGATCTGCGCGCCGCCCAGTTCGCGGCTCAGGCGGTCCGCGTGATAAATGGGGCTGGGGCGGCCCACGAAGTGCTTGAGCTCACGGCGGAATTCCGCCAAGAATTCCGGGTCGTGCTGGTACTTCGCATAGGTGTGCTTCAGCTCATCCAATGCATGGATGAGCGTTTCGGCCACGAAGGTGCCGCCATAGGGGCCGAAATGGCCACGGGCGTCGGGTTGGGCGTAGTTCAGCATGGAGGGGTCCAGTCAGGCGCCGTGGGCGCGGGCTTCATCGGCCCGGCGCACGGCTGCACAGAATTCGTTCATCAATCCGGCGTCCTTGATGCCTTTGGAGGCTTTGGAGGCTTCAACGCCGGAACTCACGTCAACGGCCCAGGGCCGCACGCGATGAATGCCATCGGTCACATTGGCAGGATTCAACCCACCAGACAAAACGAGCCGAGCGGGGACGTCGGCGGGCACGAGAGACCAATCGAAGGACTTTCCGGCGCCGCCGTAACTCTCGACATGGGCGTCGAGCAGGATGGCCTGCGCCTGTTGATGCTGCACCGCAAATTTTAGCAAGTCGAAGCCCGGCTGCATGCGGGCTGCGCGCCAGTGGGCATGCCCCTGCGCAGCAGTCCGGCATTGCTCGGGTGTTTCGTCCCCGTGGAACTGCAGCAGGGCGCGCGGCACCGTGCGCAGCGCGGTCTGCACCTCTTCCGGCGACGCGTTCACGAACAGCAGCACCGGCGTCACCTCCTGGGGCAGGCGTGCGGCCAATTCGGCCGCCCTCTCAAACGCCAGGTGCCGAGGGCTGGGCGCGTAATGCACAAACCCGACATAGTCCGCGCCCGCGGCCACCGCCGCATCCACATCCGCTTCGCGCGTCAGCCCGCAGATCTTGATTCGCGTTCGTCCACTCATCTCCCCATTGTCGCCGCCTCAAAAAATGGGGTCAGACCCCATTTTTCGCCCTATCGCCGCACCGCGTCCCAAAAATGGGGTCTGACCCCATTTTTTTGGGTTTATAAATTCTGCCCGCGTCGAACGACTGGAGAGTTCCACATGCTCATCAACTGCGTGGCCTACGAGGACGGACAAAAGCTGTCCGACATTCCCGTCTCGGACATCGACCAGTGGATCGCCAAGCCCGGGTGCTTTGTGTGGGTGGCGCTCAAGGACGCATCCACAGAAGAACTGCAGCAGATGCAGCAGGAGTTCGACCTGCACCATCTGGCCGTCGAAGATGCCCGCAACGGCCACCAGCGACCCAAGGTGGAGGAGTACGGCAACACGCTGTTCGTGGTGATGAAGATGCCCGCCGGTGGTCCTGACGAATGGGCCTTGGGCGAAGTCTCGGTGTTCGTCGGTGGGAACTTCGTGTTGTCGGTGCGGCGCGACAGCGAGCCCGGGTTCCTCGGCGTGCGTGCGCGCTGCGAACGCGAGCCCGAACACCTCAAGCGTGGCGCTGGATTCGTGCTGTATGCCCTGATGGACGAGGTGGTGGACCGCTACTTCCCCATGATCGAGCAGTTGGAAAACGAACTCGAAGCCATCGAATCACGCATCTTCAACCGGGGCCAGGCCCGCCAGAGCATCGAACGCCTGTATGCACTCAAGCAACGCGCAGCCATCGTGCGCCACGCGGTGGCGCCTTTGGTGGAAGTGGCCGGCAAGCTGCACGGGGGCCGGGTGCCCGCGGTGTGCCAGCAAAGCCAGGAATACTTTCGCGACGTTCACGACCACCTGGTGCGCATCAACACTGCGCTGGACGGCATCCGCGAAACCATCGCCACGGCCATTCAAGTGAACCTGTCGATGGTCACCATCGAGGAATCGGACGTGACCAAGCGGCTGGCCGCGTGGGCCGCCATCTTTGCCGTCAGCACCGCGCTGGCGGGCATCTGGGGCATGAACTTCGAGCACATGCCGGAGTTGAAGTGGGAATGGGGCTACCCGATGGCGCTGGCCGTGATTGCAGCCAGCGGGGGTCTGCTGTTCTGGCGCTTCAGGAAAGCGGGCTGGGTGTAGAGCTGGCTGCGCTCCCGCACGCGTCCCACACCAGGCAGGCCGCGGCCAGGTCTTCCAGTGCGGTGCCCACGCTCTTGAACACGGTGCGTTCGCTCGCGCTCTGGCGCCCGGCCGATTCCCCCCGGCACAGCGCCTGCAGGTCGGCCAACACGTCGCCTTCCTGGAAAACACCGCGGCTCATGGGGCCGATCAATTCACCGCTCTTGACCAAGGCCTCGCGCACGTCCACGAACAGTCGCGCGCCTCGCAAGCATTCATCATCGGCTTCCCGCATCTGCGGCGTGAAGCTGCCGATCAGGTCCAAGTGCTGCCCCGGCCGCAGCCAAGCGCCCCGCACCACGGGTTCGTGGGCGAGCGTCGCGCAGCTGATGATGTCGGCCTCGGCCACCGCGGCCGGCAGGTCGGTCACCGCCTCCACCGTCATGGCATGACGCGCGCCGTCGGCGTATGGGCCTTCGGCCTTCATCTCCCCACCATCATCCGGCGATGCCGCCCCTGCAAAGGCCGCCTCCCAGCGCAAGGCCAAGGCGCGCGCCTGCTCGGGCCGCCGTGCCCACACCCGCACGCGGCGCAGCGGTCGCACCTCGCGGTAGGCCCATGGCAGCAATTCAGCAATGCGGCCCGCACCCACCACCAGCAGGTCCTGCGCATCGGGACACGCCAAGTAGGAAGCGGCCAAGGCCGAGGCCGCCGCCGTGCGGCGCAGGGTGAGCTGATCGCCGTCAATGAGCGCACGTGGCACCCCGCTCTGCGCGTCGAACAGCAGGTAGGCCGCGTGCAAGCCCGGCAGCCCACGCACCGCATTGCCGCTGGCCATGTTGATCACCTTCACGCCATAGGCCTGCCCCTGCACCCAGGCCGGCATCACCAGCGACGTCACCTGACCGCCCTGCCCATCGGGCCACTGGTGCACACCCCGCTGCGGCACCGCGCATCCCTGCGCAAACCGCCGGCGCAGGGCCTGGATCAGCGCGCCCATCGGCAGGGCCTGGGCCGTTTGCTGGGCGTCAATGACGAGCATGGGAATCCTTGTGGCGTGAAACGCAGCCGGATCCTAGCTTCCATGCCGCCCCCGCCATCGACCATGCACGCCGCACGCGCCCTGTGATAAGTTCGACAAAACGTTCGAACAGTCGCGTTGCTTCGAGGAGCTCACCATGGCCGCCGACCTCACCGCTCAAGCCGATGCGCTCGAATCCTTGCTGAAGTCCAAAGGGCTTCTACAGTCATCCGACCTTGAGGACTTTCGCCACAAGGTCACCGAGGAATGGCTGCCGCGCAATGGCGCCAAACTGTGCGCCCGCGCCTGGGTGGACCCGGCCTTCAAGGCACAGTTGCTGGCCGACGGGCGCGCCGCCGCGGCCAGCATGGGATTCCCCATGCCCGAGCACCACCGCAGCCTGGTGGTGAAGGAAAACACGGCCGATCTGCAGAACGTCATCTGCTGCACGCTGTGTTCCTGCACCGCCTTCACCATCATCGGCATGGCCCCGGGTTGGTACAAGGACCTTGAGTACCGTTCGCGCATCGTGCGCCAGGCACGCACCGTGCTCGGCGAAATGGGCCTGGACCTGCCGGCATCCATGCAGATCAAGGTGTGGGACACCACCACCGACACCCGCTACATGGTGCTGCCCTGGCGGCCACCCCACACGGCCGGCTGGACCGTGGAGCAACTGGAAGCCCTCATCACCAAGGAATCGATGATCGGCGTGGCGCGGCTGGAGCCGCCCTACACCGCCATCTAAGGAGACCCCACCATGGACGGCGTTCACGATCTCGGCGGGCGGCAAGGCTTCGGGCCGGTGCGGCCGCATGGCCACAGCGAGCCCTTTCACGGCGAGGCCGACATCTGCATCGCGGCGATGTGGGTGCGCCTGGTGCGGCATGGCATCTACAACATGGACGAATACCGGCATGCCATCGAGCGCATGGAACCTCGGCACTACATGAGCGCCTCCTACTACGAGCGCACCTTCACCGCCGTGGCCAGCCTGTGCGTGGAGCGTGGCCTGTTCACCTCGGAAGAACTCTCGGCCGCCGCAGGGTTTCCCATTGCGCTGTCCCTGCCCAGCCAGCCCGGTCGCATCGGCCCCGCAGACCTGCCCGCCGTTGAAGTGGGCGACCGGGTGCGCGTGAAGGACGAGTTCGTGCCCGGCCACATCCGCATGCCCGGCTACATCCGCGGCAAAACGGGCGTGGTGGTGGGTGAGTCACCGCCCTACCCCTTCCCCGACGCCCATGGGCACGGCCTGCAGTCGCCGTGGCAGCGCTCGTTTGATGTTCGGTTTTCCTCGCTTGACCTGTGGCCCGACGGTGCGGAGGACGCCGAGGTCCACGTGGGTGTGTTTCATGCCTACCTGGAGAAGCTCTCCTGAGCGCGCCCTCACCGACGGAACGACGGAACATGATCACACACGAGGATGCCGCAGCCAATTACGCCGGCGTGTGGGGCCACCGCATCGGCTTCGGCCGTGCCCCGGCCCTGTTGGTGGTCGACTTCGTGCGGGCTTACACCGAACATGACTCACCCCTGTTCGCGTCCGGTGTTGAACCCGCAGTGAAGGCCACCGTGCCCTTGCTGCAGGCGTTTCGAGCATCCGGGCGCCCGGTCATCCACACGACCGTGCGCCACACGCCGCCGGCATTCGCCGATGGTGGGCTGTGGGTTCGCAAGGCGCCGGTGTTGCGGTGCTTCGCCGATGCCCGCTTCGGGCAGGTCTGCGAAGGTGTCGAACCCCTGGAAGGGGAGCCGGTCATCGTCAAGCAGTACGCCAGTGCCTTCTTCGGCACCAGTCTGGCAGCCCTGCTCACCGCCAGCGGCATCGACACCATCGTGTTGACGGGCTGCACCACCAGTGGATGCATCCGCGCGTCCGCCGTCGACGGCGTTCAGCATGGTTTTCGCGTGATCGTGCCCCGAGAGGCCGTGGGCGACCGTCATCCGGCGCCCCACGAAGCCAACCTCTTCGACATCGACAGCAAGTACGGCGACGTGGTCAGCGTCGCTTCCGTGCTTGAGGAACTCGCGCGCTGTCCTGGCCCTTTGTCTTGAGCCCTCAACGGGCGCGACGTACCGGTGCCGGCTTGTCCAGCAACGCTTCAAGAGCCGACAACGCGTCCACCTGCATCATCAGGCGGTCCAGGTAATCCGGAGAGATCTGCTGCAGACGCTGCAAGGCGCGCACGACCACGCCCTGCGCGTTCAAGGGGCCGGCCTTGGCGGGTGCGGCCTCCAGGGATTCAGCAATGCGGCTTTCCAACCGGATTTGCGCGCACAGTTGGCGAATCGGCTCGCGCGAACGCAGCGGCCCGCTCGGTTCGGGCAGCGCCTGCCGCAGGCCGCGCATCTGCTCTAGCGCGGTGCGGGCTGCGGGCTCGCCAACCTGCTCGAGTATTGGCTCATTCAAGGGCGACGCTCCTGCGCCGCTGCGGTCACCCGCGGCGTGGGCGCAATCTCCACCCGGCGGTTCAGCGCCCGCCCCTGAGCACTGTCATTGGACGCCACGGGTTGCTGCGCCCCAAAGGCCGCCGCGAACACGCGTGTGGCTGGTACGCCCGCGTCAATCAACTCGCGCGTCACGGTCAACGCGCGCTGGGCAGACAACTCCCAGTTGTCGTCAAACTTGCGGTTCGCGCCCAGCACCTGCCGGTCGTCGGTGAAGCCGCTGACCATCAACAGTTCATCCCGGGCACCCAAGTAGGCCCCCAAGGGCGCGGCCAAGCTTCGCAGCAATTGCCGCCCTTCGGGCTGCAGGCGTTCGGAATTGAAGGCGAACAGCACACTGCCGCTGATGCCGATTCGCCCGTTCTCCAAGGTCACGCGGCCCGCCGCCAGTGGGCCGGCCAAGGCCTGCTCCAGGGCCAAGCGGCGCTGTTCTTCCGCCTGCCGCTGCTGCTGCTCCCGCGCCAGCTGTTCCGTGAGGTCCAGTTGCGTGGCCACCAGCGCCACCACCACCAGCACGAAGGCGCCCAACAAGCCCGCCATCAGGTCGCCGAAGGCCATCCAGGGCGTGGTGCCGGCCTCATCCGAAGCACCTGCGGCCACCTCAACATCGCTCATGCGGGACTCACCAGGCCAGGGTTGTCAGCCGCCACCCGCGACACCTTTCGCAAGTCCTGCAGCAGCCGCTCCTGCGCGCCCAGGGTCAGTTCAATCACCTCACGGGCCTGCGCCACGTAATAGGCCAACTGCTCATCACTGCGCGCCAGGTGCTGCCCCAGGGCCGCTTCCACGCGGGCCAGCTGCTCACCCAGTTCCGCGTTGGTGCGGCCAAATCCTTCCAGGGTCTGCGCAAATGAAGCCCCCACTTGGGCCAGCGTCTGCGAAGACGCACCCGCCTGCTCGGTGGCGAGGGCCAGGTTTTGCGCCACCTGCGCAGCCTGCGCATCGAACTGCACCGCGCTGCGGTCAAGCTTGTCTGCAGCCGATGCCAACAGTCCATCCAGGGCCTGCGCCTGCTCGGTGGCCGCGTGCTGCAGCGCCTGCATCAGGGTATCGACCGCCCCCAAAAGGCGTTCGCGTTCGGCCAACTGCTCGCGGTCGCGCACCGCACTCTCGGCGGTTTGCTGGCGCAAGGCGGTGATGGCCTCGGCGGCAGCCGTCGTCAGTCCACCTTGGGCCTGCGCCTGGTCATGTGCCGCCTGGGTCAGCCACTGCGAGGTTTGCTGCTCGAAGCGGACCAGGAACTGCTCCAGCCCTTCACCGGTGCGGTTCACCACGGCCTGGCTGGTGTGCTGGGCCGCGGCATTCATGGCGTCTTGTGTCTGCTGTGCTGACAACGCCAGAGCGCTTTGTGTCTCTTGGGATGACGCCGCCAGCGCTTGCTGCGTTCCCTCGGCCAATGCCGCCAGCGCGTCTTGTGTTCCCTTTGCAGACGCGGCCAGTGCGTCTTGCGTTGCCTTCACCGAAGCGGCCAATGCGTCTTGCGTGCGTTGTGCCGCCGCAGTCAGCGTGTGATCGGTGGCCTGGGCAGACTGGGCCAGCGCATCCTGAGTCCGCTGGGCGGTTTCAGCCAACAGGGCCAGCGTCTGTTGTGCTGACCGCAACAGTTCAGATTGGGTGTGCTGGGCGCTGCTGCTCAGGGCCTGCTCGGCGCGTTGGGCACTGTGCGCGGCCGCCTCCGCAACACGGCTGGACGCGGCCACCAGCGCCGACTCTGACCGCTCCAAGGACTGGCGAAGCGCCGCCTGCACCTCGCTTGATTGATCCACCATCACCGCTGCATGCTGGTCCCTCAGGGAACCAATGGCCTGGCCCAGCAGCGTGTGGGTCTGCTCGGCCTGCTCGCGCAGATGGCCCTGCATCTGTTGGGCCGATTCACGCAGGCCGCGCTCCAGCGCCGCCGGCAAGCTTTGCAGTTGCTCGGCACCCGCTTGCAGGGCTTGCAGCAGCGCGCGCCGCCGATGATCTTCCGTGTGGCGGTGCAAGGCGCCCACCAATTCCGAATCCAACTCGCGCGACGCCTGGGTGCGCTCACCCCGCGCCAGTGCGGCCATCAGGCCCAAGGCTGCGGAAGCCGCCACACCGGCCACCGACGTACCGAAAGCCAAGCCCAAGCCTTGCACGGGAGAAGCCAGCGCAGTGCGCACGGCCTGCAGGTCGGCCGATGAACTCAGCGCCGACACCGTGCCACCCAGCGTGGCCACCATACCGATGAAGGTACCCAACAGGCCCAACAGCACCAGCAATCCGGTCAGGTAGGGCGTCATGGCCGGGCCCGGCAGGGCCGCACGGTCACCCTGCAGGCGCAGCCGCACCGCACCACGCAGCTCATCGGGCAGCCCGTTCAGCCAGGCCTGAATGTCCGCGGGCGGTTCAGTGCTGGCCGCGTTCAAGGCCGCCCTCAATTCAGCGGTGTGCTGCGCATATCGCCGCAACTCGGCCGCGCCGGTCAAGAAGGCCGCCACGATCAGCAGCAGCATCGGCAACACAGCCGGATGCGACCCCGCGTGGGTCAGCGCCACCCAAAGGGCAGCAGCCAGGCCCGCCACCAAGGCGGCCCCATTGAGAAAACGGTTCATGCGTTCTTAGGGTTCGGTCGGGTGCAGCGCCTGCTCCAGCCCGCGCAAGGGCTGAAGGCGAAGCTCCAATTCGGCGGACAGCGGGGCCATCAGATCCTCGACCAAGCGGCTGGTGACCATGCGCGCCCCGGCGGCCTTGGTGGATCGGATTGCCGCGCCGGATACGCTCGTCTCAGCCGATGTTGCAAGGCTTTCGCTGCCAAACCGCGCATTCTCGCCCAAGCGCGCCAACCGGCCCGCAGCGCCCGAGAGCAGGTGCCGCTGGCGCTCCGCCAGGGCCTGCTCCAACACCACGTCAATGGCGGCCAGTTCCTGGCCCTCAGCACCGCTGCTGCTCAAGCGCTCGCGCAAGGCCGCGCGAAGCCGCGCCACTCCTTCCTCCATCTGCCGCTGCGCACGGGACACCCCGCGGCGCAGGTCGGCCGGGTCTCGACCCTTGGGCCCACCCAAGGCCCACTCCGCCACCGCTTCCTGCACCGTGGTCTTGAGTGCCGCCAGCAATCGTGCCCGACCCTGTTCGACCAGCCGGGACTTGGGCTTGGATTCTCCGTGCCGAGCGCCGGGCTGGGCAAGGCCAGCAACACCAGCCTGCGGGCGGTCGACGGCGGCGGCCAAGGCAATGGAGTCGGTCCAGTCAAGCCACTGCGCCAGGCGAGTGGCAGCGGGCTCCCGCTCGGCCCAAGGCGCACCACCAGCCAACGCGTCTGTCCACGCCTGAACGGCATCATTTGTCGAAGGCTTGCGCGCTTCAGCGGGCAATCGAGCGCCCCCTCAAGTGCCACGCTTGGCCAA
>JAIYCN010000084.1 GCA_027487995.1 Rubrivivax sp.
GCCTTTGCCCTGGGCTGGATGGCGTCACGGCTGGACCTGCGTCAACTCCGGCGCGCACGCGAGGACTCTCCGCGCGCGTACTTCAAGGGCCTGAACCTGCTGCTCAACGAACAGCAGGACCAGGCCATCGACGCCTTCATCGAGGCCGTGCAGAACGACCCCGACACCACCGAGCTGCACTTTGCGCTGGGCAACCTGTTTCGTCGGCGTGGTGAATTCGAACGGGCCGTGCGCGTGCACCAGCACCTGCTGTCACGCGCCGACCTGAGCACGGCCGACCGGGACCGAGCGCAGCATGCGCTGGCGCAGGACTATTCCAAGGCCGGCTTGTTCGACCGTGCCGAAGCGGCCTACCGAGCCCTGGAAGGCACGGCGTTCACCACGGAGGCGCGGCGCGCGCTGCTGGACCTGTATGAGCGTTCACGCGAATGGCCGCAGGCCCGCGAAATGGCCGTGAAGCTGGAAGACAGCGGGGCCGGTTCATATGCGGTGCGCATCGCCCACCACTTATGTGAAGAGGCCGCCAGTGCGATGCCCTCTGATGCGGCGCTGGACCTGCTGCGCCAGGCCCAGCAGGCAGCGCCCCAGGCGGCGCGGCCCTGCGTGATGTTGGGCCAGCTGCACGCCGCGCGTGGTGATGGGAAGGCGGCACTGGACTGCTGGAGCGCCCTGTTGCGGCTGCCCCAAAGCCCTGTGGCCTTGGTGGCCGAGGACGTGTTGCAGCTTTGCAAGGGTCACGCGGATGGTGCTGTGCAGGAGCAGGCGGTGGCGCTGTTGCGCAAGGCCTATGAGGCCGAGGGCAGCCTGGTGGTGCTGCAGGCGCTGAACACGCTTGAACCCGACGGCGCAGCGGCGCGGCTGCAGGCCCATCTGCAGCGACAGCCGAGCCTGTCGGCGGCGGCCGCGGTGTTGCGCCTGCCCACCGAGCAAGGGGAGGCTCAGGGTTTGAGCCCCATGCACGGCGCGACACTTGGTACGGTACTGAGTGCAGTGGAGCGCAGTGCCAAGCCGCTGCAGCGCTACCGTTGCGCGGCCTGCGGCTTTGAGGCGCAGCGCTACTTCTGGCAATGCCCGGGATGCCTGAGTTGGGACAGCTACCCGCCGCAGCGCATTGAGGAACTCTGAAGCGCTGGGGTTTTGGCGATCGCCCTGGGCTTGCTGATGGGGTGGCCTACGGCGCGGCTGTTGGGTCGCGTGCCGGGTGGCTTAGGCGGCGGCTTCCACAAGCAGACCCAGGCCTGCTGCCTCGCTCACACCCTGCAGCGCGGCGGTGACGTCCTGCAGCGAAGGCTGCTGACCTTTGCCGCCGAGTGACGCCCCCGGCGCCGGGCCGGTGATGCCGGTGAGGCCCGGCTCGTGGTCGCAGTAGATGCCCACCACTGGTTTGCCCAGTGCGGCGGCCACATGCGAAAACCCCGTATCCAGCCCCACCACCACCTGGGCACCGGCCAGCAACTGCGCGGCCTCCTGCACGGTGAGGAAGGGCGGCACCCACGCACCGCAGGCCTGGGCAATGCGCTGGGCCATGGCCTCTTCATCACGGCTGCCCCACAGCACCACCGGCTGAAAACCATTGGCCGCCAGCAAGCGGCCCAAGGCTTGCCAATGCGGCTCGGGCCAATGCTTTTCCGGGCGGCTGGCGTTGGGGATGAGCACCGCGTAGCGCGCCTGCAGGGCTTGATGCTGGTAGGGCAGCACATGCTGCAAACCGAAGTCTGGCGGCGGCAACGGATCTGTTGAACGGGGCGCCGTGGTGGAGCCCGCCTGGCGCGCCACCGCCGCAGCCAGCCGGCGACAGCGCTCGACCGCATGCAGCGCTGTGGAAACGGAATGGGTATGCGCATACAGCGCGCTGGCCAAGGGTTCGCGGATGCTGTGGCGGTCGTAACCGGCCACAGGTGCGCCGGCCTGCCGGGCCCACAGTGCGCTCTTGAGCAGGCCCTGTGCGTCGATGACCCTGTCGTAATGGCGGTCCACCATCGAACGGCGCAACTCACCCATGGCCTGCCACGTGGCGCGCTGGGTGAGGGCCCGGCGCCACTTGCGCCAGGGCAGGAGGTGCACCTGCGACACGCCTTGGTGAAGGCTGGGCATGGCGGCAAAGGCCGGCTCCACCAGCCAATCGATTTCAACGTCAGGCCACCAGCGCTTCAAGTCACTGGCCATGGGCAGGGCGTGCACCACGTCGCCCATGCTGGAGGTCTTGACGATGAGCAGGCGCATGGGCGCCCCTATTTCTTCGCCGCGGCTTCGGCCACCAGCACCGGGTTGAAACGCGGGTCGTTGTACATCTTGAACTGACGGTAGACCTTGAAGTAGGCGCGGCCCCCCAAGGCATCACCCAGCAGGGCGTCGAGGCAGCCTGCCAGGTCTTGACGCTGCTGCTCCAGGCGTGCCAGCTTGCCGCGGCTGGCTTCGCGGTGGGCCTCGTCCACGTCCGTGCGCTGGGTTTGCTGGCGCATGGCATGGACCTTCAAGGCCATGATGGACAGGCGGTCGACCATGCTGCCGGCGGTTTCGCTGTTCAGGCGTGCGCCCGCGGGTGCGAGGGACCGGGGCGTGTCGGTGCGGGCCGATTCGACATCGACCAGACCCAGCGCCTGCAGCAGCAATTCGTCCACGCGTTCGGTGGCGTCATTGCGGGCCTGGTTGAAGCGGTCGATGGCGCGCTTGTTGGCGGCAATCTCGCTGTCGGCCACCTGGGTGCGTCTTGCCAAGTCTTCCTCGGCCCACAACTGGCTGTTGTAGCGGTGGTTGGCCGTGATCCAGTGCCACACGTTGTTCGGGTCGTCGTTGGCAACGTCAGCAGCCGCCGCACCCGAACCGTGACCATGGGGCCACTGCGGGTCAGCCAGTAGCCGGTCCTGCAGCGCCAACACGTCGGCGGCACTCAACGGAGGGGTGGCCGCCGCCTGGGTGGCACCAGCGGGGGGAACACGAGAGGAGGTGTTCGAAGCCATCGGGGTGTTTTGTATGATGCAGCGAGGATTATCACGGGTGTGATGCCCACCAACCGATGCGGCCTGACGCGCCTGACCGGGCCCTGACCTCCACAGCCCACCCCCTGCCGGATGCCCTGGCCGCCGCGCCTGCGCCGAGCAGACGCCTGCGGGTACTGCATGTGGCAAGCGGGGGTTTTTCAGGCGCCACGCAGGTGGCCCTGGACCTGACCGTGGGTGGTCAGGCGCAGCACGACGCGCTGCTGGTGCTGAGGCTCAAGCGCCGCACGCCTGCGGCGCGTGTGCAGGCCTTGCGTGAACAGGGTGTGCCCTTTGAACTGCTGCCGGGCTGGAGCCATGCGGCCACGGTGTGGGCCCTTCGCTCCCTGTGCCAACGCTGGAAGCCCGATGTGGTGGTGGGCCATGGCTTTCCCGAACATCTGCTGGCGCGTTGGGGCGCGCGGTTCGCATCGGTGCCCCATGCGGTGCAGGTGGAACACAACATGCGCGAGCGCTACACCGCATTCAAGCGTTGGCAGGTGCGCCAGTTGATGCCGCACACGGATGTATTCGTGGGGGTATCGGATGCGGTGGCCGGTGTGCTGCGCGGCACGGGCTTGCCGGCGGAGCGGGTGCGCACCATCTGGAACGGAACGAATTTGGCGGCCTTCGCAGACAGCGAAGCGCACCCTTACGCGCAGCGTGAACCGGCCATTCTGATGGGGGCCCGCTTCGGTGCGCAGAAGGACCAGGAGACGCTGATTGCGAGCCTGGTTCCCTTGAGGCAACGCCACGGGCTGGCGCCGAAGTTGCGGCTGGCCGGTGGTGGGTCTGAGCGGCACCGGGAGCGCGCGCAAGCCATGGTGGAGGGGCTGGGCTTGCAGGACCAAGTGGAGTTTCTGGGGCACCGGTCGGACATGCCGGCGCTGTTGATGCGCCACCAGGTGGCGGCCCTGAGCACGCACTGGGAGGGCCTGCCCCTGAGCCTGGCCGAAGCCATGGCCGCAGGCTGCGCCGTGGTGGGGTCTGATGTGGCCGCTGTGCGTGAAACCCTGGGCGATGGGCGCTGGGGCGTGCTGGCGGGTGCGGGTGAACCGGTGAAGTGGGCCGATGCGTTGGCGATGGTCTTGAAGGACCCCGGCGGTGCAGCCGTGCGCGCGGAAAAGGCGCGCCACCATGCGCGCACCGAGCTCTCGCGCGAGCGCATGGTTCGGGACTATGGGGCTTTGTTCGAGGCCCTGGTGAATGGGGCTCCGCAAACGTGAACGCGATGAGCGCCATGAACCCGAATCGAGTTCAGCAGCCCTGGCTGAGCATCCTGATCCCCGCCCATAACCCGGGGGAATACCTGGCGGAGGCGCTGGCCAGCGTGTTGGCGCAGTGTGATGGCGGAGTGGAAGTGCTGGTGTTCAACGATGCCAGCACGGACGGCACGGCAGACCTGTTGGCGCGTACTGTGGCGCGGACGCTGCCTGCAGACGGCCAGCCCACGGTTCGCGTGATTGGCTCGGGAGCAACAGCGGTGGGTGTGAGCGTGGCCCGCAACGCGTTGTTGGAAGCCGCCCGTGGCCAGTGGCTATGGTTTCTTGATGCGGATGACCGGTTGCGGCCAGACGCTGTTGCGCACGTGCGAACCGTGGTGCTGGCCCAACTGCACCTGCAGGTGGTGGTGGTGGACCACACGGTACTGCGCCCACGCACTACCTTGAAACACCGTCTGCGCGGGGAGGCGCACCGCCGCAGCATGGACGGCGTGGGCGGCGCGGTGCTGCCCACGGGCACGCTGATGCCCCGCATGCTGGCCCGCGGGCAGTGGCATGTATGGGGCAAGGTGGTGCGCCGGGATGCCTGGCCTGCGGCGCTGCGGTTTCCGGCGCAGCGCGTGTTCGAAGACCTGAGTGTGGTGCCGCGCTTGATGGCGGGGATGGCACATGTCTGGTACCTGGACGCCCCCCTGGTGGAGTACCGCAGCAATCCTTCCAGCATCCTGGGGTCGATGAGCCCGGCCAAGCTGCGCGACTGGGCCCGAGCATTGGACGACCTGGTCGACTGGCCTGCGTTCGACCGAGCCTGGGCTGACTTTGTGATTCAACAGGCTTTGCGTCTGCTGCGTGTGGCCCAGCGGCTGGAGCGCACACGACCCGGCACTGATGACGCCTGGCTGGACAACTGGTGGGCGACGCTTTGCGCTCGGCAACCGGCGCTGGCGCCGGCACTGGCCGCATGGCGGTGGCAGCCGCGCCGCTGGGCGGGATGGTGGCATGCACGGCAACAGGGATGGACGCGCGTGGGTGTGGCGCCTTCGAATCACAGCGGAGCACCGCATTGAGCCGGTGGGCGGGATTGCGCGCGGTTGCCCGTGCCACGGGTTGGGCCACTGCGGGTGCCGCCGTGTGCGCGGCCATGGCGATGTTGTTCACGGTGCTGGGCCCGCTGCACAGCGACCTGCCGTCATGGGCCTGGAGCTGGTGGTTGTTGGCAGCCCTGGCGGCCATGTCGGCAAGCGGCATGCCTTCGGTGGGCGGGCTAGCACGAGAAAACCTGATGAAGTTGATTGGTCCGGCAGCAGCGTGCCTGTTGGCGGCCTGCGTGATCGGTTTGGTGATGGGCGCATGGCACGGTGAAGGCGTGCGCGGTATGCGGCAGGACGGCAAAGTGTTGCTGGTGCTGCCCATGGTGCTGCTGCTGACCAAGGTTGCCGCGGCAGCGCGGCCAGCAGCCGGAGATTGGCCTGGAGCGCGCGAGGCCTTGGGCTGGGCCATCGGCCTGCAGCTGCTGGTGGCCGCGGTGGTGGCGCTTCAATGGCCGCGGGCATGGCTACCGGCCACGGCCATTCCGTGGGCGACAGCCGTGGCCTTGGGCATGGCGGTGCTGGCGCCCCTGGTGTGGGCACGCGATGGAATGAAGCCCGATGGTCGGGCCTGGCGCGTGGGCCTGGCATTGGCGCTGTTGGCCGGTGCGGTGGCGGTGGTGTGGAGCCGCAGCCGCGCGGCCTGGGTGGTGCTGCCCTGGCTGATGGTGGTGGCCGTGATGTTCTCTGCGCGCCCGGTCCGCACGGCGGTGTGGGCCACACTGTTGACCGCCATGGCGTTGGGCGCGGGTCTGCTGTACGACAGCCTGCAGCCACC
>JAIYCN010000142.1 GCA_027487995.1 Rubrivivax sp.
ACCATCGTGCTGGCCCGCACCGATGCCGAAGCGGCCAACCTGATCACCTCGGACCACGATGCCAATGACAAGCCCTTCCTGACCGGTGAGCGCACCCAAGAAGGTTTTTACCGTGTCAAGAACGGTCTGGAGCAAGCCATCAGCCGGGGTGTGGCTTACGCGCCCTATGCCGATCTGGTGTGGTGCGAAACCGGCGTGCCCGACATTGGCTTTGCCCGCGAGTTCGCGCAAGCCGTGCATGCCGCCTGCCCAGGCAAGCTGCTGTCGTACAACTGCTCGCCTTCCTTCAACTGGAAGAAAAACCTCAATGACAAGCAGATCGCGTCATTCCAGGATGATCTCTCGGCATTGGGCTACAAGTACCAGTTCATCACCTTGGCCGGCATCCACATCAACTGGTACAACACCTTCCAATTCGCCCATGCCTACGCACGCGGCGAGGGCATGAAGCACTACACCGAGATGGTGCAAGAGCCCGAATTCGCGGCCCGCGACAGGGGTTACACCTTCGTGTCACACCAGCAGGAAGTGGGTGCAGGCTACTTCGACGATGTGACCACCGTGATCCAGGGCGGTTCGTCCAGCGTGAAGGCGCTGACCGGCTCCACGGAAGAAGAGCAGTTCCACTGAACTTCAGCGAGGGCTGAGCGGTCCTCTCCGCCCTGGCGCTCATGACCAAGCCTCTGCAGCCGCGTGTTGCAGAGGCTTTTTTGTGCGCGGGTCTTTTCCCTATGATGCGCGTATGACCTTGCACGATCTGCCACAGAAGAAATCGCAGCGTGTGTTCATGCTGGGCGCCACCGGCACCATCGGCTTGGCCACGGCACGCGCCCTGAGTGAACGCGGCCATGCAGTGGTATGCCTGGTCAGGTCTCGAAGCGAGCGAGGTCACGCGCCCGATAACGTGGCTGCCCTGCGAGAACTGCCCGGTGTGGAGGTCCGTCTGGGTAATCCGCTGGACGGTGAATCACTGCAGCGTGACGGCTTGCGCGGCCAGCGCTTCGATGCCTGGGTCTCCTGCCTGGCATCTCGCACCGGCGCACCACGCGACGCATGGGCGGTCGACCACGCTGCCCACTCACAGGCGCTCAAGGCTTGCAAGGATGCAGGTGTACGGCACGTGGTTCTGCTGTCGGCCATCTGCGTGCAGAAGCCCTTGCTGGCATTCCAGCAGGCCAAGCTTGCGTTTGAAGCCGAGTTGATTGCCAGCGGCCTGAGCTACTCCATCGTGCGGCCCACGGCGTTCTTCAAATCTATCTCGGGCCAGTTTGCACGTGTGAAGTCCGGCAAGCCCTTCCTGTTGTTCGGCAACGGAGCCCTTACCGCCTGCAAGCCAATCGCCGACGAGGACCTGGGTGCGTTTCTGGCTGATTGCCTGAGCGACGAATCACGCCACCGCGCCATCCTGCCCATCGGCGGCCCAGGGCCGGCCATCACGCCACGTGAGCAAGGGCTGTTGCTGTTTGAAGCCTTGGGGCGAGAGCCGAAATTCAAGCAGGTTCCTGTGAAGCTGCTGGACGCCATCATCGGCGTGCTGGCGCTGATGGGTCGCTGGTCTGCATGGGCGGCGGAGAAGGCCGAGTTGGCCCGCATCGGCCGCTACTACGCCACGGAGTCCATGCTCGTGCTGAACCCGGCATCGGGCCACTACGACCCGCACGCCACACCCAGTTGGGGCCACCGCACCCTGGCCGATCACTACCGGGCGATGGTTCGGGGCGACGCACACGACCAACGCGGCGAACACGCCGTCTTTTGACCGCCGCGCCTGCAACGCCGCCTCAAAGAGACTCGTGCAGCATGCGCCGGTAATCGTCGCGTGTGGCCAGCATCGGGTTGGTTTTGTGGCAATGGTCGGCCATCGCCCCGTCGATGATGCGCTCAAACAGGTCGGGCCCCACGCCCATCGCCGCCAACCCTGAGGGCAAGCCCAGTTGCGCATTCAGCGCCTTGACGGCCTCGGCCAACTCGGTGCCGGCCGAATCACAGCCGGCAAGCCCGATCGCCTGCGCCATGCGCTGCAGTCGACGCTCCTGTTGAATGCTGGAGGCCTGTGCGTTGAACCGGATGACCGCTGGCAGGAATACCGCGTTCAGCGTGCCGTGGTGCAGGCGTGGGTTGGCACCACCCAAGCTGTGCGAGAGCGAATGCACGCAGCCCAGCCCTTTTTGAAAGGCCATGGCCCCCTGCATGCTCGCGCTCATCATGTTCCAGCGGGCTTGGCGGTCCGCGCCGTTTTGGGTCGCCGCCACAATGTGCGCCCAGCCGCGCTCCAGCCCGTCCAATGAGATGCCATCGGCCGGCGGATTGACCGCCGGAGCCATGAAAGTCTCAAAGCAATGGGCGATTGCATCCATGCCTGTGGCGGCTGTCAGCAGGGCCGGCAAGCCCACGGTGAGCTCCGGGTCAAGGACAGCAGCACGCGGCACCAGATGCCAACTGTGGAAGCCCAACTTGCGTCCATCGTCGACGATGATGATGGCGCCACGGGCCACTTCGCTGCCCGTACCGGCCGTGGTGGGCACGGCAATCAGCGGCAGAACCCGCTCAGTGATGCGCGGGCTGCCCCCTTCGATCGTGGCGTAGTGCGTCAAGGGGCCTTCGTGCGTCGCGGCAATGGCCACCCCCTTGGCCAAGTCGATGCTCGAACCCCCGCCCACGGCAATCAGGCTGTCGCAGCCCTGAGTCTTCAGCAGGGAAACCGCCGCACGCACTGCTGCCTCGGTCGGGTTGGACGGTGTGGAGTCGAAGACGGCATGGGGCACATCGGCCAGGGCCTTGAGCGCCACGTCCAGCACGCCGGCTGCCTTCACGCCCGGGTCTGTCACGATCAAGGGCCGCTTCATGCCGATGCGCGTGCACTCTTGCGGCAGCAGCGAGACGGCGCCGAAGTCGAGGTTGATCTGGGTCAGATAATTGATGAACGCCATGGATGCGGGCCTCCTGCCGGTGATTGTGCCCGGCCTCGGTGAGTGACCTGCGCCATACGTCCAACTCAGAAACCCATGCCCCCCTCGCCACGCCACAGGCCCGACTTGCTGCCCCAGATGGAGGCGCTGCTGCAACGCATCGAGCGCGCCGCCGCCACGCCGTTCCATGAGTTGACCCCACATGAAGCCCGCAGCCTCTATGAGCGCTCGGCTGAGGTCCTGGACCTTCCGCGCGCGGCGCTGCCCGAGGTGCGCGAATTGCAGATTCCCAACCGAGACGGTGCGCTGCTCAACGCCCGGCTCTATTCATCTCAGCCGGTAGGCACACCCGCGCAGGCCGCTCTGATGTACCTGCACGGCGGGGGCTTCGTGGTGGGCAGCCTGGAAACCCACGACAGCCTGTGCCGGCAACTGGCCCTTCGTTCGGGGGTGACGGTGGTCGCCTTGGACTATCGCCTGGCACCCGAGCACCGCTTCCCGGCTGCCTTCGACGACGCCTTTGATGCACTGGTGTGGCTGCACGGGCATGCCGCCTCGCTGGGCTTGAACCCGGCTCGCCTGGCTGTAGGTGGCGACAGCGCCGGTGGCACGTTGGCGGCCGCCACGGCGTTGCAGGCGCGCAATGCCGGGATTGCGCTTTACCTGCAGTTGCTGATCACACCCGGGACCACGGCTTACGCAGACACACCCTCTCATGTTCGCTACGGCGAGGGCTACCTGCTCAACGCTCACACCATCGCCTGGTTCTTCGATCAGTTCATCTCCTGGGATGAACGGCGGAACCCTCGCTTCGCACCGCTGTTGGCCGATTCACTGGAGGGTGTCGCGCCTGCCGCGGTGTTGCTGGCGGAATGCGATCCGCTGGTCGATGAGGGCTTGGCCTATGCAGACCGACTGCGCATGGCCGGCGTCAACGTGGACCTGGAGATCACGCGCGGCGTGGTGCATGATTTCATCAAGATGGGCCGCGCCTTGAAGGAGGCCCACACCGCACAAGCCTGGTGTGCCCTTGCATTGCGCCAGGCCCTTGACGAGCAGGAAAACCGAACATGAACACCGACAGCACTCAACCCGCACTGCCTGAGCGGCGTGACTTCCGTTGCCTGGACCCGTTGCGCGTGCGCTGGGCCGAAGTCGATCTTCAAAAGATCGTCTTCAATGGGCACTACCTCATGTACTTCGATACGGCGGTCGGGGCCTACTGGCGGCAGATGGCCATGCCCTACCACGAGGCCATGCATCTGCTCGAAGGTGACCTGTACGTGCGCAAAGCGAGCCTTGAGTACGAGGCTTCGGCCCGCTACGACGATCAACTCCACATCGGGATGCGCCTGCTGCGCCTGGGCCGCAGCTCGATGACGCTTCAAGCCTGTGCCTTCAAGGGCCAGCGCCGTCTGGTGCATGGCGAGATCATCTATGTATTCGCTGATCCGACCACCCAGACCAGCCGGCCCATCCCCGATGCGCTCCGCGCCTGGATCCAGGCCTTCGAGGCCGGTGAGCCCATGGTCAATGTTCAGTGCGGAACCTGGGACGAGATCGGCGCTGACGCCGCGCCACTGCGCCATGCGGTGTTCGTCGAGGAGCAAGGTGTCCCGGTGGAGATCGAGCGCGATGCGCAGGACCTGAGCGCTCGCCATGTCGTCGCCCGCAACCGCTTGGGTCAAGCCGTGGGGGCCGGCCGCCTGGTGGCACTGGACGGACGTGTCGGCAAGATCGGCCGCATGGCCGTGTTGCCCACGGTACGGGGTGCATCAGTGGGGCGGGAAATGCTCACGGCCTTGGTGAGCGAGGCACGCCACGCAGGCTTGCAAAGCGTGATCCTGCACGCGCAATCGCCCGTCGTCGGCTTTTACCAGCGCCAGGGTTTTGAGATTTGCTCCGAGCCGTTCGAAGAGGCCGGCATTGAGCATCTGAAGATGCAGCGCTCAGTCGCCTGATGGGTCGATCACCTGGTGGTGCACCCGCTGCCCCGCGCGTCCCTGGGCATCCCAGCTTTGCTCCACCACATGCAGGCGCCATTGCGTCTGGGGCAGCGCCTCCAACACCATGACGGTGGAACAGCGCGTGCCGTAACGGCCATCAGGCGTCTGGATGAACACCCGTCCCAGCGTGCGCTCCCATTCCATGGGCACACCGGTGCGGGGCAATTCCTCGTCATGCGGCTGATGTCGGTCTTGCAAGGCTTCCAATAGCCGCTCCAGGACTCGCTCGGCGCTGTCGGTGGGCTGATTCAGCTCGGTGTTCAGTCGGTCCTTCAGCCTTTGCAATTTCGGCCAGGGCGTGTCGAGACCCGCGTTGGACAGGCCATAGAGCCCCGCCGGCAGGTGATGGCGATGCGGCTGCCGATTGCTCCAATAGTGCAAGGCCGGCCTGACGACATCCATGCCCAGCAGGTTGTAGCCATTGGTCGGCTCAGCCTCCAGACGGTGGCTCATCTCGTGCTCGTTCCGTCCACGCTCCAGCCACCATGGAATCCGTGAGCCGCGCGAGGGCAGGGCCGCATCGTGGCGCCCTGGCTCCCTCACATTGGTCAAGATGCCGATTCGGCCCGCCCGGCTGACACCCAGCCAAGTTCCGCCGGCATGAAGGTCCTTGCCCGCCAGCGTATGACCATCGTCCCACCACTGCATCGGGGCGGTGGGTCGGTCATGGAACTCATCCCGGTTGGCCGCGAGCACCAGCGGGAACTTCGGGTGCGCCTGCCAGGCCAATGCCGTCAAACACATGGAGACCTTCAGATCTCGGATTCGAGGGGCAGCCGGTAGGGCAGGGCACGATGCTCCAGCACGGAGCCCTCCACGCTGCCCAGATGCAGGCTGCCAGACTCCAGCGCGGCCAACTTCACTTCGACCAACATCAGACACCCGCCGGGCGAGTCACCGGGACCGGCGGCGGCGTTCACCACCACGCCCGCCGGTTGGCCGGGATCCTCACTGTGGAACACCTCGGTGCCGGCCTTGGGCGCTTCGACGCTTGCGGCCAACAAGGCCATGCGGCGCTTGAGCGTGCCGCGGTACTGACTGCGGGCCACCACTTCCTGTCCGGGATAGCAGCCCTTGCGGAAGTTCACGCCCCCCAACACCTCGAAGTTGATCATCTGCGGCACGAACTGCTCCATGGTGGACGGCTCGACCCAGGGCCAACCAGCCGCAATGTCCGCATGCTGCCAAGCCAGGAGATCCGTCGCAGGCCCCGATGGCGGCGCACCCGCAACCGCGGCCCGCAGCAGCAGGAAGCGATCACCCCACCAGCCCACCATCGTGGCGGCTGTAGCCAGGGTGTCCGCGGTGACTTCGCTCCCCAAGTCGGATGCCCGGCCCGGTGCACCATGGGCGATGCGCTGCACCCGCCAAGGCGCAAGACCACCGCCATGTCCACCCATCACCGACCATTCACTCAGTTCCCGCACGGTGCACTTGGCGCGCAACACGAACATCTTGAGTCGCTTCACCAGACCCGGCACCAGTCCCGCGTGCATGATGAGGCACCAGGCGTCTTCGCTCAGACGAACGATGATGAAGTTCGCCAGCAAGCGCCCCTTGGCGCTGCAATAGCCGCCGGCCCGCGCTTGCCCCGGCTCCATCGACACCACATCCTGCGTGAGCTGACCCTGCAGAAAAGTGCCTGCGTCGGCGCCTTGCACCTCCACCGCAGCCAGGTGCGTGAGCACGAGGGAAACCGCAGGCTGGGCCTGCGCTTGATCCGACATCATGGGTTTCAATGGTTCAGACATCCCTTGATTATCATCAGCGCCCATGAACACAGGCGGCAGCAGGGGTGCGCGGCGCGGTTCCGCAGCGCGCGGCCGCGGACAGCCCAGCCGTGGGCGCGGTCCCCATCCGGGTCCCCCATGGCGCCGTCGATTGGTGCTCATGCTGCTGGGCATTGGCATGCTCCTGAGCGTTGCCGTCGGCGGTGCGGCTTGGTGGGTGCATGCGCCGCTGGCACTGCGCCAGCCCGTCGTTGAACTCAATGTGGAGCGGGGCCGCAGTGCGGCGACCGTGGCGGCCGATTGGGTCCAGGCCGGCGTCCAGGCGCCGGTGTGGGCCCTGCAGGCCTGGTTTCGGTGGTCCGGAGAAGCGCGCCGAATCCGCGCCGGCAGCTATGTGGCCGAGCCCGGCATCACGCCGGCCGAATTGCTGGACAAGATGGTGCGCGGCGACGAGAGCCTTGAAACCATCACCTTCATCGAGGGTTGGACCTTTGCCCAGATGCGGGCGGCCCTTGCGCGCGCGCCGGGTTTGCGCCAAAGCTTGGCCGGGCAGGATGACCGCGCCGTGATGAAGGCACTGGGCTCGCCCAACTTGCCGGCAGAAGGCTGGTTCTTTCCCGACACCTACCGTTACGCCAAGGGCGCGAGCGACCGCGCGGTCCTGCAACGCGCCCATGAGGCCATGAAGACCCAGCTGGAGCGCGCCTGGGCCCAGCGCCGGGATAACCTGCCCCTGAAGTCGCCCCAGGAGGCCCTGATCCTGGCCTCCATCGTGGAGAAGGAAACCGGGCAGGCGAGCGACCGCGCCCGCATCGCAGGTGTATTCGTGAACCGGTTGCGGCTGGGGATGCCCTTGCAGACGGATCCCACCGTCATCTACGGCATGGGCTCGGCCTTCGACGGCAATCTCCGCCGGCGTGACCTGCAAACCGACACCCCCTTCAACACCTACACGCGGCGCGGCCTTCCGCCGCATTCGATTGCCATGCCGGGCGCGCAGTCGCTCAAGGCGGCCGTTCAACCCGAATCCACGTCCGCGCTCTACTTCGTCGCCAAAGGCGACGGCAGCAGTCACTTCAGCGCCAGCCTGGACGAGCACAACCGGGCGGTCTGGCGCTATCAGAAAATGCCAGCCGGAAAACCATAGCTTCAAGGACCCCTCTTGTTCATCACGCTTGAAGGCATCGACGGTGCCGGCAAATCCACCCATCTGGCCGCGTTGGCGCAATGGTGGGATGCCCGTGGGCGCGAAGTGGTGCTCACGCGTGAGCCCGGTGGAACGCCCCTGGCCGAGCGCCTGCGTGAGATGGTGCTGCACGAGTCCATGGACCCGTTGACCGAAACACTGCTGGTGTTCGCGGCCCGCCGTGAGCACGTCACCCGGGTCATCCAGCCCGCGCTGGCCCGCGGTGCGATCGTCCTGTGCGACCGCTTCACCGACGCGACTTTTGCCTACCAGGGGGGAGGACGGGGCTTTGACTGGACCGTACTTGAGCAACTCGAGTCCTGGGTCCACGCTTCACTGCAGCCCGATCTCACCCTGTGGTTCGACGTGCCACCCGAGGTGGCCGAAGCCCGGCGCGCCGCGGTTCGCCAGCCCGACCGATTCGAGTCCCAGGACACCGGGTTCTTCACGCGTGTACGCAACGCCTATGAACAGCGACGCGCCGCGGGCCCCCAGCGCTTTGAGCGCATTGACGCCATGGCCACGCCGCAGGAGGTGGCCAAGCAGGTGCTGGACGTGATGGCACGCCGGGCGGCCAGTGAGCAAGGGCAGGGCGGATGACTGCTGCGCCGCTGGCCGCAGGTCCCTGGACCGGCCGAGATGGTCGTTTTCCCTTGCCGTGGCTGCAGGAGCCCTGGACGCGCGCCGTTGCCCAGCGGGGACATGCTCTTCTGCTGCACGGACCAGAAGGCGTCGGACAGTTTGAATTGGCGTTGGCGCTGGCGCAGACGTGGCTATGCGAGGCAGCGCCCCTCAATACTGCGGCGGCCCACACGCCCTGCGGTCACTGCGAGGCCTGCCATCAGCTTCAGGCTGGTGTCCATCCCGACCTGATGATCCTGGTGCCCGAGGCCCAGCGCGAGCGTCTGGGCTTGGTGTCTGCGGGCGAGGAGGGCGCTGATGCTCCGGCAACCTCGTCTGGCGGCAAGGGCAAATCGGGTGGGCGTGAGATTCGCGTGGCCGATGTGCGCCGGGCCATCGACTGGGCTCATCAGACCAGCAGTCGAGGACGCGGCAAGGTCTTGGTGATCCATCCGGCGCAGGCCCTGAATCGGGTGGCGGCCAACGCCTTGCTCAAGACGCTTGAGGAGCCGGCCGGGTCACTGCGCCTGGTGCTCAGCACGGCCGATGCGCAAGCCCTGTTGCCCACGGTCCGCAGCCGCTGCCAACAGGTGCCGCTTTACCTGCCGCCCGCTGACACAGCGGGCGCCTGGCTCGAATCCCAGGGGGTGGTGGGTGCCGAAATGCTGCTGCGTGCCTGTGGCGGCCGGGCACAGGAGGCACTGGCCATGGCGCAGGACGGCCTGGATGCGCGCCTGTGGCCAGAGATTCCGAGCCTGGTGCGTCAAGGCCGAGCAGAGGCCTTGATGGGACTGCCCGTGCCCAGGGTCATCGACGCTTTGCAGAAGACGTGCCTGGACCTGTTGTCCCGGGCCCACCACGTGCCGCCCAAGTTCTTTCCGTCGGAGGCTTTGCCGGCTGGCGCGCAATCCGGTTTGCTTTCAGCCTGGTGGCGCGATTTGGTCAAGGCCGCCCGCCACGCCGATCACCCTTGGAATGCGGGTCTGCTGGTGGAGTCACTGGTCCTTCAGGGTCGCCAGTGCTGGCCCGCCCGTGCCGCATCCGGGAATTCGCCACGTCCGTCTTCGGCCCGTTGAGGCGCCTTTCTTTCCATCCCCATGTTCGTCGACTCACACTGCCATCTCAATTTCCCTGAACTCCGGGATCGCCTGCCCGACATCAAGGCCGCCATGCGGGCCGCGCAAGTCGAATCCGCCATGGTGATCTCCACGACCATGGAGGAGTTTCCTGCGGTCAGGGCCCTGGCCGAATCCGAGCCGTCCTGGTGGTGCACCGTGGGTGTCCACCCCGACTCCGAGGACGTCATCGAGCCCAGTGAAGCGCAGCTGGTGGCGGAAGCGGCACACCCCAAGGTGCTGGGCATCGGCGAAACCGGTCTGGACTACTACCGCCTGGGCGACCGCACCCTTGCGGACATGGAATGGCAACGCGAACGCTTTCGGGTGCACATCCGTGCTGCCCGCCGCGTGGGCAAGCCCCTGGTCGTCCACACGCGCAGTTCCAGTGCCGACACCCTGAAGATTTTGCGAGAGGAGGGCGCTGAAGCCTGTGGCGGCGTTTTCCACTGCTTCACCGAAACGGCTGAGGTGGCGCGTGCCGCCCTGGAATTGGGCTTCTACATCTCGTTTTCGGGGATCGTCACCTTCCGCAATGCGCAGGACCTGCGTGATGTGGCAGCCTGGATTCCCCTGGACCGGATGCTCGTGGAAACCGACAGCCCCTACCTGGCGCCGGTCCCGCATCGGGGCAAGGTCAACGAGCCGGCGTACGTGGCCCATGTGGCGCGGCACATTGCCGAATTGCGCCGTTTGAGCGAAGCGGAGGTGGCACAGGCCACCACCGAGAATTTCAAGCGCCTCTTTGCGCCAGGGTCGTCCACCACGAACTGATTGGTGTGTGAGGTTGATTTACAAAGGTTTTATCAAGTGAAAATTCACATTAATAAAATTCTACAGATTGTTGTTTTATATTTATTTATTGGTTTTTCAAATTCGGCTTTTGCGGACGTCTACAACCAATTTTTCAGCGCTGTCCGATTGGATGATGCAAAGACCGTCAAGTCGCTTCTGGCCCGAGGATTCGATCCCAACACGCCCAGCGAGCGCGGTGAGCCCGGACTGGTGACGGCGCTGCGGGATGGTCATCTGGAGGTCGCGGAGGCCTTGCTCGGCCACCCTGACATCAAGGTGGACCAGCCCAACGTGAACAACGAGACGCCCTTGATGATGGCCAGCCTGCGGGGAATGTCCGTGTGGGCTCAGCGGCTGATTGACCGGGGCGCATCGGTCAACCGTTCTGGTTGGTCGCCGATCCTCTACGTGGCCTCGGGTGGCGACGTGGCGACGCTTCGCGTCTTGTTGAAGGCTGGCGCCGACATACAGGCTGTCAACCCATCGGGTTCGACACCGCTCATCATGGCCGCCCGGTTTGGCGCCGACGACGTGGCCTTGGCCCTGGTGGCGGCCGGTGCCGATCCGCGCCACCGCAATCCTGCGGGTCAGGACGCCGTGGCCGCCGCTCGCTGGGCGGGAAGAGACTCCTTGGCCAACCGCCTGGAGCAGGCGCGTCGCTGATGGTCAATCGCGTTCGGTGCTGCCTCTGGAAACGCCGTGTTCTGCCTAGCCTCACCGCATCCAATAAACCACGACGATGTATATTATGTCAAATAAAAGTGCGAAAGTTGTCATAAGGCCCAATCGGATTTCCGCCTGATCTGGGCAGTCCTTGGGAAAACACGACCCTCGATTTGGGTGGCCTGCTCTACGTCGAAAGCGCTGTCCAAGGTACAAAGCGGATTGCGCATCGCTCCAGCAGTCGTGGGCGACGCGAACCACCTGAGACCAAGGCGTGCCGGCATGAAGTTAGACCTGATCCCCGAATCCACCATGGCCGCGGGCCTCGCAGCCTTGATGAAGGGAGCCGGCAAGGTCACCCGGTTTCTGCCCATTCCCCAACCCACGCTGCTCGTGGGCCCCGGCTCCAGCGCGCGCTTGGGTCAAGCAGTCGCGGGCTTTGGCCACCGCAAGATTCTCATCGTCACCGATGCCGTCGTCAGCAAGCTCGGTCTGTTGCGGCCGCTGACCGAGGCGCTGAAAGCCGGCGGCGCCGAATTTGCGGTCTTCGATGAGATCACGCCTGACGCTCCCATTCCCTTGATCGAGCGCGGAATCGCGGCCTACCGCGAACAGGGCTGCGACGCCATCGTGGCGGTCGGCGGCGGCTCCTCCATGGATGCCAGCAAGGCCATCGCCGTGTCCATCGCCAACCCAAAAAAGAGCCTTCGTCAGTTGGCCGGGTACTTCAAGGGCTTGAACACGGCAGCGCCCATCTACGCCGTGCCCACCACGGCCGGCACGGGGTCCGAAGTCACCGTGGCGGCGGTGATTGCCGACCATGAGCGGCACAGCAAGCTGGTCATCGTGGACACGCGAATGGTGCCGAAGATGGCAGCACTGGACCCGGCCCTGATGACCGGGCTGCCCCCGGCTGTCACGGCCGCCACGGGAATCGACGCCCTCACCCACGCCGTCGAGGCCTTCATCGGCAACTGGGCCACGCCCTACACGGACAACATGGCCCTTTCGGCCGTGTCGCTCATCTTCGAAAACCTGCGCACCTGCTACCGCGAAGGGCACGACATGGAGGCCCGCGAGAAGATGGCGCTGGCGTCCACCTACGCCGGCATCGCCTTCACCCGCGCCAACGTGGGCTACGTCCATGCCATCGCGCACCAGTTCGGTGGCCGCTACCACACGCCTCACGGTTTGGCCAACGCCATGGTGTTGCCGCACGTGTTGCGTTACTCCGCGCCTGCCATCACCGACCGCCTGGCTCAATTGGCCGTGCGCGCGGGGCTGGGGAACGAAGACGAGGCCGAGGACGTGTTGGCCGAGAAGTTCATGGCCGGTGTCGAAGCGCTCAACCGCGATCTCCAGATTCCCGCCCAGCTCGAGGCACTCCAGGCCAAAGACATCCCGGCGCTGGCGCGCGCAGCTTGCAAGGAAGCGCACACC
>JAIYCN010000290.1 GCA_027487995.1 Rubrivivax sp.
CGAAGGAACTGGCCATGCCCATGCCCATGGCGACTGGCGCCAGGCGGTTGTTCTGCAGTGCGCCGCCCACCACCAGCGGCAGCAGCGGGAACACGCAGGGGTTGAGCGTGCTCAGAGAGCCTGCGAGCAGGCCCAGGCCGACTTCGGTGATGGAGGCAACCGACATGCTCAGGACGCCTTGGCCAATGCGGCTTTCAGCTTGGTGGCTTCCGTATCACCGCCCACACGCGCCACTTCCTGGCTGCCCTTGAAGACCACCAGGGTGGATTGCGCACGCACCTTCATCTGCTTGCGAAGGTCCTTTTCCTTGTCGTAGTCGGCTACCAGCAAGGCCACGCCCGGCAGGCTGCCTTCGGATTTGATGGACTGCAGGGCTTTTTCCTGCGACTTGCAGGTGCCACACCACTCGGCGTGGAAATGCACCGCCACAGGCTTGCCGCCGGATTGCAATTGGGCCAGGCGGTCTGCGCTGTAAGGCTGGATGTCCAGGGCCATCGCCAAGGGGGCCAAGCCCGCCAAGGTCAGCGCCACGGCGTGGCGGACGGATCGCTGGATCCAATTGGTGGAGGTCAAAGAAGAAGAATTTGAGTACGTCATGGTGTTGGTTTCCTTCCTGGTTATTCGCTGACACGGGCCCGTTGGTTACAGGCGGCTGCCACATTGGACGAGAACTCGTCCGGTTGGTTCACGAACTCAGTGAACCCTGCGCCAAGCCCTTGCGCTCGGACGCACCGCTGTCGGCGGCACCACTGGGGGCGCCGACCGTATCACCACGTGTACCGTGGTACTGCGCATAGGGCGGTGTCCAGCCCAAGAGGTGACTGGCAACCTCGCAACGGCGCTGAAGGTCCAACGCATCCTCGCCGCCCAGGTGCAGGATACCATGGCGGCAACTTCCCAGCCATTTGTGGTCTCTCTCCACGGCTGCCTGGGCACGGGGGTAGTCCAGCAACAGCGCGTCCGGATAGGCCACCTGAAGCAGTTCGCGTTGTGAGCGGTTCGGAACCTGGCCGGCGCGGCGGCCGGGAAAGCTGCGGTAGACAAAGCTGGACGCCACCCGAGCCGTGGATGGTTGCCTGGGCAGCGCCGCGGGGTCGCGCCCATGCGCCAGGGCCAGGCCGACTTCGTGAAGGTTCAGTCCTTCAACCCGCTGGTACAGGTCGGAGAACTGAGACGCCGCGCGTGGGTTGAACTCAATCACCGACAGGGCATCGGAGGCCTCGTCGTAGAAGAACTCCATGTTGAAGAGCCCGTGCGTGAATTCCACGGCTTGCAAAAAGCGGCGTGCAACGTCCACCGCCCGGTCAACCACTGACGGCTTGAGCCGTGTGGGGTAGTCAAAGCGCATGAAGGCCTGGGTGCCGGGGTACATCACCGCATCCACCACGCCCAGGGGCTGCACGCGCCCCTCGAACACGTAGCCGTCCAGGTTGAACTGCTCCGCATGGACAGGTTTTTCGAGCATCATGCCCACGGCCGTGCCCGCTTCGGGCAGGCGGGCTTGCACCACGCGCTCGAAGGGCTGGACCAGCAGTTTGATGAGGGCGGACTCCCAAAGGCCAAAGCCCACAAGGCCGCGAAGCTGTGTGTCGTTTCGGATTTCACGGGCCAACACCGAGAACGCGGCCTTGATGGGCTTGACGAATAGGGGGTAGGACAGGGAGGAGCCGGGGTTGGCGGAGACTGCTTCGTTGATGGTCTGCAAGGAGACCTCTTCGCGCGGCGCCACACCCCAGCGGCTGCGCGGCGCCGCGTTCAGGCGAACGCTGGGGATATTGGCCTCGGGACACACTTGCTGCAAAACCTGACGCGCGTACAGCTTGTGCTGGCAGGCCAGTACGGCGCGCACTGGCGTGCCGGGCCATCCCATCCGCTCGGCCACCAGAGCGGCCGCCAAAGCGCCGAATTGCTCGTGGTGCGACAGCACGGCCTTGCAGCCGTGGGCCTTGGCGCGCAGGGACTGAAGGGCAGCAAAACGCTCAATGTCGAACCACGCCAGCCGCAGCTGACTGGGGAAAGCGAACAAATCAAAGCCGCCACCCACCAACGGCCAGCGGGCCGCCAGTTCACGGTGGGCAATCTCGTCGAAGTCGTGGTTGAACAGCACCAGGGTGCGGTCTGCGGCGGCAGGCGACATGGCATCCGATACGGGTTACAGCTGCGGCTGGATGCAGCCTGATGACCGCATGTCCGACAATGTCGTCATTGTGTGCCTGCATTTCGCATCTTGAACTCCGCGCCTGCCAAAAACCACCGCCTCGGCGCAGTCGTACGAGGGCTTGCGGCCCTGTTGGTGCTCAATGCTTTCCTGAGCTTCAGCACTTGGTGGCCCACCCCCTTCGTGGTGCTGGACGCGCGGATCGCCCCGGAATTTGTGCTGCTGTGGGTGGTGCTGCTGTTGGTCGTGTGGTGGCGTGGCCGCCTGGGCAGCAGAGGGGTCACAGCCCTGACGATGGGCTACCTGTTACTGGTGCTGGGGCGCTACGCCGATGTCACGGTGCCAGCATTGTTCGGCCGCCCCATCAACGCCTACTGGGACCTGCCGCAGATTCCGCGCTTCCTGTGGGTGTCGGCGCGGGAGTGGCCCTGGTGGCAGACGCTTGTGGTGCTGGTCGGCGCCGGGCTCTTGTTGTGGCTGGTATTCGCCATCCTGCGGTGGGGCATCGGGGTGCTGGCCCGATCCGTCGCCCCTGCCGCTGCCGTCAGGCCCTTGGCGTGGGTGCTGACCCTGGGAGCCGTGGTTTTGGTCGGTGCCAACTACGCCGGCGTTCAGGCGACCTGGCCTTTTGTGTCCAAACCGGTGATCCCGGTGGCGTGGCGACAGGCTCAGGTGTTGGTCGGCGCGTGGTCCACCGCCCGCCAAGGTGCCTTGCTGCCCACGCACGGACCGGTGGACGAGGCCATGGCTGCGCCGGCAGGGGCTGCGCTGTCGGCCTTGGCTGGTGCGGACCTTTACCTGATGCCGCTGGAATCCTTGGGCGCCATCACCTATGACGACCCGGAGTTGAATCGTGTGCTGGCCCCTGCGCGGAAGGACTTTGAGCAGCAACTGCGTTCGGCCGGTTACGAGGTGGTCTCGGCCTTCCTGAAGTCCCCGACCTTTGCCGGAGGATCGGACCTCGCGCACCTGAGTCTCTTGTCAGGCATTGATTTGAGCGACCCGATGCGTCATGACGTTCTGCTGACCACGCAGCGGGAAACCCTGGTGACGCTGTTCCGCGCCAACGGCTACCAGGCCTTCGGCGTCTACCCCGGCGTGTTCTGGGAGTGGCCCGAGCGGGCGTTCTATAGGTTCGACACCTACGTGGACGGGCCCGCACTGCGCTACCCCGGGCCTGCCATCGGCTACTGGAAGATTCCGGACCAATTCAGCGCTGCACAGTTGGAGCGTCTGCATCCCCGCACCGCCCAGGTCCGTCCGCGCCTGACCTTTTTTCCGACGATCACGAGTCATCTGCCCTTCAGCCCTGTCCCGCCGTTCCAGGCCAACTGGAACCAGTTGCTGAGTGACCGGCCCTTCGAGGAATCAGAGGCCCAGCGCGCCCTGGCCGAACAGCCCAACTGGACCGACATGCGGCCCGACTACCAACGGATGGTGCAGTACACCTACCAGTGGCTGGGTGCCTATCTGCGGGACCTGCCGCGCCGCGACACCTTCTTCGTGTTCGTGGGCGACCACCAGCCGGCGGCCACGATCACGGGCCAGGGTGCCTCTTGGGACGTGCCGGTGTACCTGGTCTCGAAGAACGAGCGCCTGCTGCAGCGCTTTCTGGCCCTGGGGTATCGGCCCGGCGTGGCGCCGCCGCGTGAGCCCTTGGGCGGGCTTCATGATCTGACGGATCACCTGCTGCAGGCGTTTTCGGCTGAAGGGCCCGGTACGCGCTCTTCGC
>JAIYCN010000179.1 GCA_027487995.1 Rubrivivax sp.
ACCTCGACAGCGTTGCAGCACCCCCCATCGAGCATGCAGCCGTGGCCATGGCCAACCCGGTAGAAGGCGACTGGGTGCGCATGACCAACTACCACTGGCAGTTCTCCATCGAAGAGGAGCGCCAGCGGCTGTCCTTGGAAACCCTGCTGGTGGTCAACGACTTCACGGCGCTGGCCATGGCCGTGCCGCGCCTGCAGGCCCACGAACGGGTCGCGGTGGGTGGCGGGCAACCCCGGGAGCGCAGCGTGATCGGGGTCATCGGCGCCGGCACCGGCCTGGGCGTCTCGGGCCTCATTCCGGCCCAGGGCGGATGGGTGGCACTGGGCGCCGAGGGCGGCCACGCCAGCTTCGCGCCGCGGGATGAGCGCGAACTGTCCATCCTGCGCTTCGCGTGGAAACAGTTTCGGCATGTCTCCACCGAACGCTTGCTCTCGGGCCACGGCCTTGAACTCATCCATGCCGCGCTGCTGGAACAGGCCGGGGGCGCCATCAAGCCCTCAACACGCGCACGCCACACCGCAGCACAAGCCAACGCCCAACGCCTGACCGCCCCCGACATCACCCAGCGCGCTCTAGCCCGCACCGACCCCGTCTGCGAAGAGGCGGTGGACGCCTTCTGCGGGATCATGGGCACCGCCGCCGCCAACCTGGCGCTCACGCTGGGCGCACGTGGTGGCATCTACATCGGTGGCGGCATCGTGCCGCGCCTGGGCGCGCTCTTTGAGCGCTCTTCCTTCCGCTCGCGCTTCGAAGACAAGGGCCGCCTGAGCGACTGGATACGCGAAGTCCCCACCTACGTCATCCAATCGCCCGAAGCCACCTTCCTCGGCGCCTCGGCCATCCTGGACACCCACCTGCAGGCCCTGGGCGGCGAAAGCGCCCAGTCCGTGCTTTCGCAAATCCGCCGCGGCCTGGAAGGCCTGAGCCGCGCTGAACGCAAGGTGGCCGAGCATGTACTGGCGCACCCGCGGCAGATCCTCAACGACCCCATCGCCGACATCGCCCGCGCGGCGGATGTGAGCCAGCCCACCGTCATCCGCTTTTGCCGCTCGCTGGGCTGCGAGGGCCTGTCGGACTTCAAGCTGCGCCTGGCCAGCAGCCTCACCGGCACGGTACCGGTCACGCACACGCAGGTGACGCCCGAAGACTCCATGGTGGAACTGGGCGGCAAGGTGATGGGCAACACGGCCGCGGCCATCCTGCAGGTGCGCAACCACCTCAACCGCGACAGCATCGACCGCGCCATCGACCTCATCAACGGCGCGCAGCGCCTGTCCGTGCACGCCAGCGGCTACATGGGCGTGGTGGCACAAGACGCACAGTTCAAGTTCCTCCGCCTTGGCCTGTCCTGCAACGCGTACACCGACCCTCGGCTGCACCAACTGGCCACCGGCGTGTTGCAGCAGCAGGACGTGGTGCTGGTCATCAGCAGCAGCGGCCGTACGCCGGAACTGCTGGAAGTGGTGGACGCCGCACAGGCGCGCGGCACGCCCGTGATTGCGGTCACCGTGGGCCAGTCGCCCCTGGCCCGCCGCGCTGACGTGGCGCTGTTGGCCGACCACAGCGAAGACCTGGAAACGCACGTGCCCATGATCAGCCGCATCCTCATGCTGCTGTTCGTGGACATCCTGGCCGTGGGTGTGGCGCTTCGGCGTGGGCAAGGCAGCGGAGACGAGCTGGTCTCGCGCATCAAGGCATTGGAGGCAGCGCCCGCCGACCGCGCCCTGGGCGTGCGCGCGGCCACACCGCTGGCGCATTTGTCCTCGCATGCACGGTAGCCGCACCGCCCGTCCGCCACACGTCAGCCGAAGGCCCTATGATCACCCTGTTGGTGCTCGGGTCTTCCCCTCGGAAGGCCCAGTTAAACGGGAATCAGGAAGGCCGCGCGCCTCAGGCGCGCACCCAACCTGAGCTGCCCCCGCAACGGTAAGCGGACGAAGCCCGCGCCACCATCCATGACGGCGTTCATGGACGGTGATTCGGTCTTCCGCTCGTGTTTCACATCCACTGGGGCCTGTGCCCTGGGAAGGACGCACGGGTCGCCTCCGCCAGCCCGGATACCGGCCGACAGGGTGGCCGCCCGCCTTCGGGTGTGCGGCTGTAAGGTGAGCGCCTGCGGGGAAGCTGGCACTCACGGCTTTTCCGTTGTTCATCATGTCCCCAACCCTGGCCCTGAACCGGGTCATTCCTCCTGCCCCGCCGCGGCTGGCTGCTGCATTGTTCGCTGCACTGAGCACCGTCGCCACCCTCCCCTGCGCACACGCGCAGTCCTTGCAATCCGTGGTCACCGTGGCCAGCCGCCTGCCCTTGCCCGCAGACCGGCTCACGGCCGATGCCGCGGTCATCACGCGCGAACAACTGGCCCTGCTGCCGGCTGACAACCTGGCCGATGCGCTGCAAGCCCTGGCCGGCGTGCAGGTCTCGCGCACGGGCGGCCCCGGCCAGCCCACTTCGGTGCTCATCCGCGGTGCCGCGGCCGCCAACACGCTGGTGCTGGTGGACGGCGTGCGCATGGGCTCGGCCACCCTGGGCCAGTTCGATTTCTCCACCATCGGCCTGGCCGGCATCGAGCGCATTGAAGTGCTGCGCGGCCCGGGCGCCAGCGTCTATGGCGCCGATGCCGTGGGCGGTGTGGTGCTGGTCACCACGCGCGCGGGCAGGCCCGACGCTCGGCACTCAGGCCGCAACGCAGACGGCAGCGCCACGGTGCTCAACCGCTTTGCCGCCACCGCCGGCAGCCAGTCTTCCAGTGATGTGAGTGCCGCAACCCAAGTGGCCCAAGGCGCTTGGGATGCCCAACTGCAATGGGCACGCCAGGCCAGCGCGGGTGTGAACGCGGTGCGCCCCAATGACCGCTTCGGTCTGCACAACCCCGACGCCGACGGCTACCGTCGCCAAACGCTGCAGGCCAGCGGTGGTTGGCAACTCGCGCCTGACCATCGTGTGGAGGCGTCCACTTTGCAGGCGCGGCTGTTCTCCCGCTACGACTCGGCCGAATACGCGCCGCCCACCTTCGCACCCAATGCCTTGCTGGACTTCAGCACCCGCACCGACACCAGCGCCAGCGCCTTGCGCTACGAAGGCCGCAGCGGCGCCTTGACATGGCGCGCCCGCCTGGGCCGCGGCGTGGAAGACTCCACCAGCGGCGCGCGCCAGCTCGACACCTACCGCACCGAACGCGACGAAGCGGGCGTGCAAGTGGCCTGGGCCTTGGCCGCCGGTCACGACCTGGTGGCCGCCTGGGACCGCCTGGAAGAACAGGTGCGCACCAACAACTACAGCACCCCTGGCGCGCGCGACAACGACGCCCTGACGCTGGCCTACACCGGCCAGTTCGGCTCGGTGCAGTTGCAGGCCGACGGCCGTGAAGACCGCAACTCGGTCTACGGCACCCACCGCACCGGCCGCACGGGTCTGCGCTGGGCACTCACACGCGACACCAGCGTGCGCGTGCTGGCGGCCACCACCTTCCGCGCGCCCAGCTTCAACGAGCTTTACTTCCCTGGCTATGGCGTGCCCACGCTGGCACCCGAACAAGGCCGCAGCCTGGAAGCCGGCCTTGCGCAGCGCATGGGCCGCGCGCAGTGGCAGGCCACCTTGTGGCGCAACCGCGTGGACGACCTCATCGGCTACTCGGCAGACCCGGCCCGTTGCCCGCGCACGCCGGACTACGCCTTTGGTTGTGCGGCCAATTTCGGCAAGGCCGAGCTGAAGGGCTACACGGTGGAAGTGCAGTGGCCACGGCTGCTGGGTGCCACCGTGGCTCCCTGGCGCCTGGCCTATGACGGCGTGGATGCCCGCGACGGCAACGGTCAAACCCTGCCACGGCGCGCGCGTCACCAATGGCGCCTGCAGTCGCAGCACACGCTGGCGGGCTGGCAGCTGGGCACCGCCTGGCTGTGGCAAAGCGAACGCCGGGAAGCCGGTGCGGTGCTGCGCGACGGCACGCGGCTGGACTTGCAGGCCCTGCGCAAGTTGGGCCCGGCCATGCCCGGGTGGAGCCTGCGCTTGAGCGTGCTCAACGCACTGGACCGCGACATCGAACCCGCGCTCGACTACCGTGCACCAGGGCGGCAGTTCTTCGCAGGCCTGCGCTGGGAAGGCCGCTGATGCGCGCCTGGGTGCAGCGGGCGTGGCAGCGCACCGCGGTGGCGGTGTGCGCGGTGCTGCTGCACCTGCCGGTGGTGCAGGCCGCATCGCCAGCCCCACCCCCACTCCGCCTCATCAGTCTGGTCCCCTCCCTCACCGAAGCCGTATGCCTGCTGCAGGCCTGCGACCTATTGGTGGGAGTGGACCGTCATTCGAATTGGCCCGCCTCCGTGCAAGGCCTGCCCAAGCTGGGCGGCTTGGACGACACACCACTGGAACAACTGGTGGCCCTGCGGCCCAGCCTGGTGCTGCTGCCGCCTTCCAGCCGCCTCATCCCGCGCTTGAAGGAACTGGGCATTGAAACGCTGGCCCTGCCCACGCAAAGCCACGCCGACGTGCAGGCCGCGCTGAACACCATTGGCGCCCGGTTGCAGCGCAGCGCCTTGGCCACTCAACTGTGGAACGACGCGCAGGCCGAAATCCGCCAGGCCGCACAGCGCATCCCCGAACCCATGCGCGGGCGCCGCGTGTACCTGGAGGTTTCCAGCGAACCCCATGCCGCGGGGCCCACGTCCTTCATCGGCCAAACCTTGCAGCAACTGGGGCTGCGCAATATTGCGCCTGAAGAGCTGGGCCCCTTCCCGCGACTGAACCCCGAATTCATCGTGCGCGCGCAACCGGACGTGGTGATCGCCTCCAGCGCGTCCTTCGAGAAGATGCCCACCCGCCCCGGATGGGCCGGCCTGAAAGCCTTGAACGACAAGGCCTGCAGCCTGCCCCCGCAACGCTGGGAAGTGCTGGTGCGCCCCGGTCCGCGCCTGGGCACCGCTGCACACACCTTGGCCGATTGCCTTTCGCAGGTGGGGCTGGGCAAGCGAACACCATGATGGCCATGACCGCCAACACCGCCCTCCGCACGCGCCAACACCGCCTGGTGGGCACCGCGCTGCTGGCCGCGCTGCTGGTCTTGGCCGCCCTCAGCCTTTTCATCGGCAGTCAGGGCTTCGAGCCCCCAACATCAACCAACCCAGCCCAAAGCGCCATCCTGCTGGACATCCGCCTGCCCCGCACCCTGGGCGTGGTGGCCCTGGGCCTGCTGCTGGGCCTGGGCGGTGCGCTGGCGCAGGGTTTGTTTCGCAATCCGCTGGCCGACCCCTACCTGCTAGGCTCGGGCTCCGGTGCCGCGCTTGCCGTCACGCTCGTTGCCGCGGCCAGTGCCGGCGCCACCGCCGCTTGGCAACCGCTGGAGCCCTTGGTGCGCGCGGGTGTCATGGGGGCCGCCTTCATCGGCGCACTGGGTGGCGCGCTGCTCACGCTGATGCTGGCCCGCGGCGCACAGCACACGCATCGACTGTTGCTGGCGGGCTTGGTGGTGGGCGTGGTGTTGGGCGCGCTCACGGACCTGGTGTCCACCTTCGTGCCTGATGCGTGGCGCCAGCGGCAGAGCCTGCTGTTGGGCCACACGCAACTGTTGAACAACGCGGCCGTGGTCGCACTGTGGGTCACCGCGCTGGTAGGCCTGACCATCAGCCTGGCGCTGGCGCGCGTGCTGGATGTGCTGACGCTGGGCGAAGACGCCGCAGCCAGCCTGGGCCTGCCCGTGGCGCCCATGCGGCTGCTGCTGGTGGGCGTGATGGCCGCGTGCACCGCGGTGGCGGTGTCACAGGCTGGGCTCATCCTCTTCGTGGCCTTGGTGGCGCCGCACTTGGTGCGCCACCTCGCGCCCTCGGGCCACGGCTTTCTGTTGCCCGCCAGCGCCGGCATGGGCGCGGTGGTGCTGCTGGGCGCCGACATCGGCGCGCGCTGGGTCTTGGCCCCGCAGGAACTGCCGGTGGGCGTGGTCACCGGTGTGGGCGGTGGCCTGTATCTGCTGGCCCTGCTGCATGCACGCAGCCCTCGTTGAACACGCGATCAAGAGGCCCACCATGACGCTCGAATCGCCCACCACCACCTTGGCCTGCCAGCACTTGAGCGTGGCACTCGACGACACCCCCGTCCTGCACGACATCACCCTGAACCTGAACCGCGGCTGGACGGCGCTCGTGGGCCCCAACGGCGCCGGCAAATCCACCCTGCTACGAGCAATGGCCGGCCTCACGAATTTCACGAACGTCACGAACAGCAGCCACCACCCCGTGCACCTGCACGGCCAACCCCTGAACCAGTTGCCTCAGCGCACACGCGCACAAGCCCTGGCCTGGTTGCCACAGCAGGACAACACCAGCGGCGACCTCACCGTGCGTGAAACCGTGAGCCTGGGCCGCCTGCCGCACACCGGCCTGTGGGGCCGCTGGCGAGCGGAAGACGAAGATGCGGTGCAAGCGGCCATGCAGCGCACCGATTGCCAAGACTGGCAGCACCGCTCGCTGCAGCGGCTTTCGGGCGGTGAACGCCAACGCGTGCACTTGGCCCGCGCCCTGGCTACCGGCGCTTCGGTGCTGCTGCTGGACGAACCCACCGCCCACCTGGACCCGCCGCACCAATGGGCCCTGGCGCGGCTGTTCCGCGAACTGGCCCGCACCCACACCGTGGTCACCGTGTTGCACGACCTCACCCTGGCCCTGCAGGCCGACACCGTGGCCGCTTTGCAACAAGGCCGCCTGGCCATCCACGCCGCGCACGACAACCCCGCGCTGCACCGCCAACTCGAAGCCCTGTTCGCCCCTGCGGTTCGCATTGAAGCCCTGCGCGTGTCACCCGGCCGGTTCGGTGCGGTGCCCATGCCCCTGGAGACCACCGCATGAACGCGACACCACCCGCACTCCCCACCGCCCGCCCCAACATCGGCCCCCAGCGCATCGTCGCCCTCACCGAAGAAACCACCGAGTGGCTGTACCTGCTGGGCCAGCAGCACCGGCTGGTGGGCGTGTCCGGCTACACCGTGCGCCCGCCCCAGGCCCGCCATGAAAAGCCGCGCATCTCCTCGTTCCTGGACGGCAAGATCGACAAGATCGTCGCCCTGGAGCCCGACATGGTGATCGGCTTTTCCGACATGCAGGCCGCCCTGGCCGACAAGCTCATCCGCGCCGGCCTGAACGTGTGGATCACCAACCAGCGCAGCGTGGCGCAAATCGAACACACCCTGCTGGACCTGGCGCAACTGCTGGGCGTGCGCGAACAAGGCGCCTCCCTCATCCAGGCCTGGCAAGCCGAACGAGCTCGATGGCAGGCCACCGCCGCCACCTGGCCGCGCCGCCCACGCGTGTACTTCGAGGAGTGGGACGAGCCCATGATCAGTGCCATCGCCTGGGTGTCCGAATTGATCGGCATGGCTGGCGGAGAAGACGTGTTTGCGGAACTGGGGCAGCAGTCCCTGGGCAAGAACCGCGTGATTGCCGACCCGCTTGAGCCCGTGCGCCGTGCACCAGACCTCATCGTCGGCTCCTGGTGCGGCAAGAAGTTCCGCCCTGAACGCGTGGCCGCGCGCCCCGGTTGGGTG
>JAIYCN010000318.1 GCA_027487995.1 Rubrivivax sp.
ATGGGGTCGATGGGCCTGCGCACGAGCCCATCAGGCTGGACGTACCGAGCCTCCAAGGCCGCGGTGAATTCATTGGTGAAGGATGCGTCGCTGGTGCTGGGCAACCGAGGACTGGTGGCGGCCTTCCATCCGGGTTGGGTGCAAACCGACATGGGCGGGACCGGTGCGGACATTCCGGTGGAGCGCAGCGTGGCCGACTTGCGCCGCACGATGGACGCACTGAAGCCCGCCGATACCGGTGGCTTCTTCAACCACGACGGCACATCCCTGGCATGGTGAACAGCACCCTGCGGGTGCACCTGGGGCTGTGCGGCATGACCCTGCTGTGGGGCTTGTCCTGGCCTGCGGGCCGCGCCATTGCGCAGACCTTGCCGCTGCTGTCGTCGTCGGCGTGGCGGTTTTCACTCGCCGCATTGGTGCTGCTGACCTGGGCGCGCATGGCGCGCGGGGGCTGGCCACAACTCTCGGCGCGGCAGTGGGCGGGCCTGGCGGCGGCCGGGACGGTGGGTGTCTTTGGCTACACCATCTTCTTCATGTACGGCATGAGTCATGTGGAAGCCAGCCGCGCGGCGGTGGTGGTGACCACCAACCCGGTGTTCGTGACGCTGGCGGCGGCCTGGCTGTTTGGTGAACCCTTCAACTGGCGCATTGGTGCGGGCCTGTCCCTGGCCGTATTGGGCGCGGCCACGGTGATGACGCACGGGCAGCCCTGGGCCTTGCTTACCGGTGGGGTGGGCATCGGCGAATGGTTGCTGGTGGGCTGCATCGTGTCGTGGGCGGGCTATTCGCTGATGGCCAAGCGGCTGATGGTGGGCGTGGACTCGCTGACCGCCACCGCCATGAGCGCGGCGTTCGGATGCATGCTGTTGTGGCTGGCGGCCTTGGTGGTGGATGGTCCGGCGGTGGCCTTGACCGGACTGCCCCAGGTCACACCTGGGCAGGGTAGCCTGCTCGTGTTCATGGCCCTGGGGCCTACGGTGCTGTCCTATGTCTGGTTCTTCCGCGGCATCTCGGCCCTGGGCGCGGGCGTGGCCTCCAGCTACATCAGCCTGGTGCCTGTGGTGGGTGTGAGCAGCGCGGTGCTGCTGCTGGATGAGCCCCTGGGCTGGTCACTGGCCGTGGGCGGTGCGATGGCACTGGCCGGCGTGGTGCTGGCCAACCGGGCGCGGCGCTGAAGCGCGAATTGGAATTGTTGTTTCGGAGAGTTCACCATGTTGTTGTCTGAAGACCACCTGGCCGTGCAGGACGCGGTGCGCGCCTATGTGCAGGACTGCATCGCGCCGCACGCGGCACGCTGGGACAAGGAGCACCATTTCCCGGCTGCCGAACTGCGCGGCCTGGCCGAACTGGGCTGCTACGGTGTGGCCGTGCCCACCGAATACGACGGCGCCGGATTGGACTACCTGGCCTTGGCCGTCATCCTGGAGGAAATTGCCGCGGGTGACGGCGGCACGTCCACGGTGGTGAGCGTCAACAACTGCCCGGTGTGCTCCATCCTCATGGCCTGGGCCAGTGAGGCGCAGAAGCAGCAGTGGCTCAAGCCGCTGGCCAGTGGGCGCATGCTGGGCGCCTTCTGCCTGACCGAACCCCACGTGGGTTCGCAGGCCGATGGCCTGAAGACCACCGCCGTGCGCGACGGCGATTCGTATGTGCTCAATGGCGTGAAGCAGTTCATCACCAGTGGCCAGAACGCGGATGTGGCCATCGTGATGGCGGTGACGGACAAGGCCGCGGGCAAGAAGGGCATCAGCGCCTTCATCGTGCCCACCAACACCCCGGGCTACGAGGTGGCGCGCCTGGAAGAGAAGATGGGCCAGCACAGCAGCGACACCGCCCAGATCCGGTTCGAGAACTGCCGCGTGCCGGCGGCCAACCTGCTGGCCGAGGAGGGCATGGGCCTGAAGATTGCGCTCTCGGGCCTGGAAGGTGGGCGCATCGGCATTGCGGCGCAGAGCCTGGGCATGGCGCGGGCCGCGTTCGAGGCCGCACTGCGCTATTCGAAGGATCGCGTGGCTTTCGACAAGCCCATCTTCGAGCACCAGAGCGTGCAGTTCAAGCTGGCCGACATGGCCACGCAGATCGAGGCTGCGCGGCAGTTGATCCACCATGCGGCGGCCCTGAAGGATGCGGGCAAGCCGTGTTTGAAGGAAGCCGCCATGGCCAAGCTCTACGCCAGCGAGATGGCCGAACGGGTGTGCAGCGACGCCATCCAGGTGCATGGCGGCTATGGTTACGTGAGCGACTTCCCGGTGGAGCGCATCTACCGCGACGTGCGCGTGTGCCAGATCTATGAAGGCACGAGCGACGTGCAGAAGATCCTGATCGGGCGCGCGCTGGCTTAGCGTCCACCCGAGGACCCACCCATCAGGGGGTCCCCGCCGACGGGGGATGGTGGGCCGTTGTGCGGATCTTTCCAATGCGGGTTTTGAACCTGCTGGAACATCCGCTTGAACCATCAGCCCCTGGGCGCCGCGCGATGAAGGGTGGCCGTTCACCTCGTGCTGCCGCCGTGACATCGGATCGCCGTCGCCGGCGTCGTGCAAGGCCCGATTTCTTCCTGTGGACCGCCTGTGGTCCTTTGCGCGTTCCGGTGGGCGGTGGCCTGCTCGCATCCGTTCCACTCAATCGCGTGTTGGCCCTGTCTGCGGCCATGCTGGTGTGCGTGGGCGTGTTGATGGCGCTGGACGCTCCACGCACCTTGGGGTTGTTGGTGGTGCTCATGCTGTTGCTGGAATCGATGGTGTGGGCGGTTGCGGCCCTTGGCGCCCTGAAGCCGCTGTGGCGCCGCGGTTGGCGACGGCCTCAGCGACCTGTCCCAGTGCCGCGGAATGACTTGACCGAGGTGTCCACCCTGCACTGGTGGACCTACGAAGTGGCGCTCCTCCTGCTGATCGTGACCTGGTTGATGACCCGCTGAAGTGGGGCACCACCATTGGAGTGGCCCCTGAACGGGATGGCGGCGCAGGGCCGACCTCGCTGAAATCCGTGCCGCGGGCTTGCGGGACGGCGCAGGCCCTGCGGCCGATGCGGTGCTCATGACTGGCGCCGGCCGGCCTGAATGCCGTTGCATCACCATCAGGGAGAGGCCATGAAACACAAGCACCAGGATTTCGTTCTCATCAAAGGGGGCTCTGCTCCGAAAGTGCAAGGCTCCGTCGAGCCAGCGCGAACGGATCCATCGCAAGCCCCATCGAGCGCATCGCTGACACCCAGCGCGCCCACCGCGGCGATGGACCGCTCTGCGCACATCCTCTTGGCAGCCGTGCGCTCGGAGCTGCCGCCTTCGACCGACCCATCCTTCCAGGGGGCCAACCTGGACGGTTTGCGCGACTTTGACTCTCTGCGCCTGACGGGACATGCAGGGGTGGTCCAGGTGGGCGTGAACGACCTCGGTTGGGTGGTCTACGACTGGTTCCCCGGCCCTTGAGGGGCACCTGCCCACCTTCGCGGGAACCTGCTGACCGTCCCGTGGTGGCGTGCTGCCGAGTGGCCCTTCAAGAGGATTGAGGCAAAGGTGCCGCGGGACTGAAATTGCTCCTGTCGCGGCGTCATGCCGGGTGCGCCGCGACCACCGGTGGAGGTCCGCAAGGGGACCGGCAGACCTCCACCGGCGGTCCCGCTCATCGCCTGGGCGCTCAAGCAACAACAAAGGGAGGAATGCATGAGCACATCAAGCACTGGACAGGCCGCATCCGCGGACTTCTGCACGATGGTGCCGGACGCACCGTTCGGCTTCGACTTCAGCGGCATCTGCGCGATCCACGACAACAACTACGGGGCCTCGTCCACGGTTTCCAGGGCAGAGGCCGACCGGATCTTCTATGAAGGTCTGCAAAACACCTGCGACACGCAGTACGGTGGATCCTGGCTGTGCCACCTGGCGGCCAAGATCTACTTCATCGGCGTGCGTCTATTCGGCGGCTCGTTCTACGAGGGTCCGGATGGCGGCTGATTGACGATGGCTGCGGCGTTGTGGCTGAATGAAGGCCTGACGCAGCAGCGTCATCAATCTCCAAGAAGAGAGACTTTGCGGGCCCGCCACCACCAGGGGTGGGCCTGCACACCGATGAGGGAGTTCACCATGTTTGATCCATTTCCACCCCGTACCTCGCGCCTCTGGCTCATGGGGTTGGCGCTGATTTCCATCGGCCTGCTCATGTTGACAGGCTCTGGTCGGGCGCTTGCGCAGTCGCAGTCGCCGTCGGGCAATCCTGCTGCGGTTGCAGCGTTCAAGCCCGACGCGTCTTTCCTCCGCGACGACCCCTACCGCAAGACCAAACAGGCGGTTCGGCTCAGTGGCGTGAAGTCCGAAGCTGAACTGGCGATCGTCAAGATCGCCATCAATGACGTGGTCCGCTTCGTGCGCCTGTTCGGCATCAGCGGCAGCAACCTGGGTGATGCCGTCATTCCCGGTACGCCACCGGAGCGCATGGCCGAAATCAAGGCGGCGCGGGTCACCTGGCGGGCCTTTGAGGCCCAGTCCACCCCGGCCGGGAGGGTAGCCATGCCCATTGAGCCGGCCAGCGGGCACATGGTCGTCGCCATGGATGACTGGTTGGTCGAGTCGGATTCCGCCCTGTCGGTGCGCACTGATTTCCGACTGACGCAGTTCGAGCTGAAGATGATCAAGGACCCGCCTCCGCGCGTCCTGCGGCTTCGTTTCGTGAAGCGTGAGGGGGTGTGGCTGATGGATGGGGCTACCCCAGGCTAGCCGACGCCGGTCAACCCCTAGAATTGACGTTTACGTAAACGTCAGTGTGTCGACATGCCCGTCCTCGCCTCCCAGCTCAACCCCCGCAGCGACGACTTCAAGGCCAATGCGCAGGCCATGCGCACCCAGGTGGACGAGTTGCGACAGCGGCAGGCCCAGGTGGCCCTGGGCGGCGGTCAGGCGGCGCGTGACCGGCACACGGCCCGCGGCAAGCTGCTGCCCCGCGAGCGCGTGGAGCGGCTGCTGGACCCCGGCACGCCGTTCCTGGAGATTGGTTCCTTGGCGGCGCTGGACATGTACAAGGAAAAGGGCGGCCAAGACGCTGCGCCCTGCGCAGGGGTGGTGGCGGGCATCGGGCGGGTGAGTGGCGTGGAGTGCGTGATCGTGTGCAACGACGCCACGGTCAAGGGCGGCACCTACTACCCGATGACGGTCAAGAAGCACTTGCGGGCACAAGAAATTGCGCTGCAGAACCGCCTGCCCTGCATCTATCTGGTGGACAGCGGTGGGGCGAACTTGCCCAACCAGGACGAGGTGTTCCCCGACCGCGACCACTTCGGCCGCATCTTCTACAACCAGGCCAACATGAGTGCGCAGGGCATCCCGCAGATTGCGGTGGTGATGGGCTCCTGCACAGCCGGGGGCGCGTATGTGCCGGCCATGAGCGATGAGACCATCATCGTCAAGAACCAGGGCACCATCTTCCTGGCGGGCCCGCCCCTGGTGAAGGCCGCCATTGGTGAGGTGGTGAGCGCCGAAGACCTGGGCGGTGGTGACGTGCACACGCGGTTGTCCGGCGTGGCGGACCACTTGGCCGACAACGACCTGCATGCGCTGTCGATCGCCCGCAACATCGTGGCCAACCTGAACTGGAAGAAGCCCGATCAATTGCGGCTGTTGCCCGTGCAGCCGCCGAAGTACGACGCGGCTGAGTTGTACGGTGTGATCCCCACCGATGCACGCAAGCCCTATGACGTGCGCGAGATCATCGCCCGCATCGTGGACGGCTCGGAGTTCGACGAGTTCAAGGCCCGCTTCGGGTCCACACTGGTGTGCGGCTTTGCCCACATCGAGGGCATGCCGGTGGGCATCGTGGCCAACAACGGCGTGCTGTTTTCCGAGAGCGCGGTCAAGGGCGCGCACTTCATTGAACTGTGCTGCCAGCGCCGTGTGCCGCTGGTGTTCCTGCAGAACATCACGGGCTTCATGGTCGGGCGCAAATACGAAAGCGAAGGCATTGCGCGCCACGGCGCGAAGATGGTCACGGCCGTGGCCACCGCCACCGTCCCGAAATTCACCGTCATCATCGGCGGCAGCTACGGTGCTGGCAACTACGGCATGTGCGGCCGCGCCTATTCGCCGCGCCAGTTGTGGATGTGGCCCAACGCGCGTATTTGCGTGATGGGTGGCGAGCAGGCGGCTGGCGTGCTGGCCACCGTGCGCAAGGACGCCCTGGCTGCGAAGGGACAAACGCTGAGTGCCGAAGAAGAAGCCGCCATCAAGCAGCCCATCCTGGACCAGTTTGGTCAGCAGTCGCACCCCTACTACTCCAGCGCTCGGCTGTGGGACGACGGGGTGATCGACCCGGCCGACACGCGCCGCGTGCTTGCCTTGGGCATCAGCGCGGCGCTGAACCAACCCATCCCGGACAGGCCACAGTTCGGCATCTTCCGGATGTGACGGGCATGGACAACATCTACATCCACCACGACCACCAGGTGCTGCGCGACCAGGTGGCGCGCTTCATCGCCACCGAGGTGGAGCCGCATGCTGAGGCCTGGGAACGCGAAGGGAAGGTGCCCCGCGAGGTGCTGCGCAAGATGGGCGCGGCCGGCCTCTTCGGCCTGATGTACGAACCCGAGTACGGGGGTGCGGGGGTGGATGCACTCACCAACCTGGTGTTTGCCGAGGCACTCAGCCAAAGCACCTACGCCGGTTTCATCATCACCGTGCTGGTGCACACCGACATGGCCAGCCCGCACCTGCACCACGCGGGCAATGCGCAGCAGAAGGACCGCTGGATGCCCGGCGTGATTCGCGGCGAAACCATCACGGCCGTGGCCATCACCGAGCCCGGTGCGGGTTCGGACGTGGCGGGCATCAAGACCACGGCGCGGCTGGAGAACGGCCCGCGCGGCGCGGAGTGGGTGATCAACGGCAGCAAGCTCTTCATCACCAATGGCGTGCATGCGGACCTCTATTTCGTGGCCGCACGCACTGGCGCTGGCAAGCGCGACATGTCGATCATCGCGGTCGAAAAGGGCACACCGGGCTTCACCGTGGGCCGCCAGTTGGACAAGACCGGCTGGCTGTGCAGCGACACGGCCGAACTGCACTTCGACAACGTGCGCGTGCCTGCTTCGAACTTGTTGGGCGAAGAAGGCAAGGGCTTCTACGCGGTGATGAAGAACTTCCAGACCGAGCGCATCGCCCTTGGCGCGATGGCGGTGGGCCACTGCACCCGCGCGCTGGAGCTCACCCGCGAATATGTGATGCAGCGCCAGGCCTTTGGTGCATCGCTTTGGCAGCAACCGGCCATTCGCCAGCGCATCGCCATGCTCGACGCCAAGACGCGCGCGGCCCGTTCCTTCATGTACGACTGCGCCTGGCGCGTGACGCAAGGCCAGGACATCGTGCAGGAGGTGTCCATGCTCAAGGCCCTCACCGGCGAACTGGTCAACGAGGTGGTGCAGACCTGTCAGCAGTTCCACGGCGGCAATGGCTACATGCGCGGCGTGCCCATTGAGCGCCTGTGGCGCGACGCGCGCATCCTGGCCATTGGTGGTGGCGCCACCGAGGTGATGCTCGAGGAAGTGGCCAAGAGATACTGATGAACTTGGGGACATACCGGCTGCACGCAGTGCGGACGCTGTGTCCCCAACGAATCGGAGAACTTGGGGACATACCGGCTGGACGAAGTGCAGACGCTGTGTCCCCAACGAGGTAAGAGATGACGACGCTGGAAATCCTTCGCCCCACGCCCCACACCGCCGAGGTGTGGCTCAACCGCCCCGAGGTGCGCAACGCCTTCAATGACGGCGTGATCGCCGAACTGACGCAGACCTTCCGTGCATTGGGCGCCGAACCCGGCCTGCGTTGCATCGTGCTGGGTGGTCGGGGCAAGGCCTTCTGTGCCGGTGCCGACCTGAACTGGATGAAGGCCATGGCGGGCTACGACTGGGAAGGCAACCGTGCCGACGCGCACGCCCTGGCCGACATGCTCTACACCCTCCATACCTGCCCCGTGCCGGTGGTGGGCCGCGTGCACGGCGATTGCTACGCCGGTGGTGTGGGCTTGGCGGCGGTGTGCGATGTGTTGGTGGCCGCGCAGGGCGTGCAGTTCTGCCTGAGCGAAGCGCGCCTGGGTCTGTTGCCCGCCACCATCGGGCCGTATGTGGTGAAGGCGCTGGGTGAACAGGCATCGCGCCGCTACTTCATCACGGCCGAGCGCTTCAGCGCCGAGGAGGCGCACCGCTTGGGCTTTGTCCATGAATGCGTGCCGGCCGAACAGATCGACGAGCGGGTTCAGCAGATCGTGCAAACGCTGGTGGCCAATGGGCCGGCCGCCGTGAAGGCCTGCAAGCGCTTGGTGCAGGATGTCGCAGGCCGGCCGGTTAGCGAAGAACTGCGTGCCGACACGGCGCGGCGCATTGCCGACATTCGCGTGAGCGACGAGGGCCGTGCGGGCATCCGCAGCTTCCTGGACAAGACACCGCCGCCTTGGGTCTGACCTTCGCTCCTTGAGATCCACGATGAGTTCAGACTCCAGCCATCAGCAACAATGGCAACGCCGCAGCACCGCGGCTGTCTGGCACCCCTGCACGCAGATGGCCCGCACCGAACAGGTGCCCCCGCTGCCGATGGCACGGGGCGAGGGCCCCTGGCTGTTCGACCATGACGGCCACCGCTATTTCGACGCCACCAGCTCCTGGTGGGTGAACTTGTTCGGCCACAGTGACGAGGGTGTGCGCAGCGCCATCGAACGCCAACTGCGCACGCTGCCCCACGTGATGCTGGCGGGGTGCACGCACGAGCCCGCGGTCCGTCTTGCCGAGCGGCTGTCCGCGCGCACGGGCGGTGCGTTGGGCCACGTGTTCTACGCCAGCGACGGAGCCAGTGCGGTGGAGATTGCGCTCAAGCAGAGCGCCCACCATTGGCGCCTACGCGGCCAGACGAGCAAAACCCGGTTCGCCTGCCTGCAGGGCAGCTACCACGGTGAGACCCTGGGCGCGCTGTCGGTGACGGATGTGGCGGTGTTCCGCGACGCTTATGACCCCTGGCTGCTCAAGCCCCATGTGCTGCCCACGCCGGATGCGCGGCTGAACAACGAGGCGGCGGCTCTGGAGGCCATGTCGGCCCTCTTCGAGCGCGAGGCCGACCAATTGGCCGCCTTGATCCTGGAGCCCCTGGTGCAGGGCGCGGCGGGCATGGTGATGCACACGCCTGAATTCCTCAAGTGCACCCGCGAGCTGTGCACGCAGCATGGCGTGCACCTGATTGCCGACGAGATTGCGGTGGGATGCGGCCGCACCGGCACCTTCTTCGCCTGGGAGCAGGTGATCAAGGCCGCACCCTCATCAGCGCATGGGTGGCCGGACTTCCTGCTGCTGTCAAAGGGCATTTCAGGAGGCACGCTGCCCTTGGCCCTGGTGATGAGCACGGACGAGGTCTACCGCACCTTCTGGAGCGAGGACGTCACGCGCGGCTTCCTGCACTCGCATTCCTACACCGGCAATGCGCTGGCGTGCGCAGCGGCCAATGCGGTGCTGGACCGTTTCGATGCCGGGCAATTGAAGGCCAATGAGCAGCAGGCCCAGTGGTTGGGTCAGGCCTTCGCGCGCTTTGCGCAGCACCCCCATGTGTGCCACCTGCGGCAACGCGGCACCATCCTGGCCTTTGATGTGAAACATGGCGGGCCGCGCTTCGCCGAGCGTTTCCACTTGGCGGCACGGCGGCATGAACTGCTGATTCGCCCGATCGGCTCCACTGTCTATCTGATGCCGCCGTATGTGCTGGACGAAGCCCTGTGCGCCTTCCTGGCTGACGCGGTGGAGCGCACACTGAACGCGGTGTTGGACGAAGTTCATGAGCCCCATGGGGGAGACGTCCGTGTTGCGTGAAGCCGCGCGGCAGCAACTGGATGCGGTGGCGCAGCGTGGTCAAACGCGTCGCCGGTGGACGGCGCACGGGCCCACTGCCGCGCAGCAGGTCGTGGGCGCGCCGGGGCAGGAACCGCAGAAGATGCGGCTGTTCTGCAGCAATGACTATCTGGGCCTGGCTTCGCACCCGACCCTCGTGAACGCGCTGGTCGAGGGCGCGCGCGCGCACGGCGTGGGCTCTGGTGCGTCGCATCTGGTCAGTGGCCACCACCAGGCCCACGAAGACCTCGCGGCCACCTTTGCCCGTTGGTTCGCCCCGTGGGTGGCCCAGCCGCAGGCGCTGGGTTTTTCCACCGGTTACATGGCCAACCTGGCGGTGATCACGGGGCTGGCCGCCCTGGCCCCACGTGACGAGGTGGCGGTCTTCTCGGATGAACTCAACCACGCCTCCTTGATCGACGCCTGTCGGTTGAGCAAGGCCACGGTGCATCGCGTGCCTCACGCGGACATGGTGGAAATGGACCGTGCCCTTGCCCGGTCACCCGCGCGTGTGAAGCTCATCGTCAGTGATGGCGTGTTCAGCATGGATGGCGACATCGCCCCCGTGGCCGAACTGCTGGCGCTGGCGGAACGGCACGACGCATGGCTCATCCTGGACGACGCCCACGGAGTGGGTGTGTTGGGCGATCTGGGTCGAGGCACGGTGGAGCACGCACTGGGTACTTGGCCCAACCCGCCACCCACGGACCGCCTGATTCTGGTGGGCACCCTCGGCAAGGCCGTGGGTGCGGCCGGTGCCTTCGTGGTGGCCCATGAGGAACTGATCGAAGCCCTGCTGCAGACGGCGCGCCCCTACATCTTCACCACCGCTTCTCCACCGGCGCTGGCGGTGGCGGTGCAGGCTGCACTGGACCTCATTGAATCCCCGGAGGGGCAGCGCCGCCGCGCGCACCTGAAGGCGCTGCTCACGCGTTGGCGGCAGGGCATCGATGATTTCCTCGCCCGGCATCCCGAATTGGCCTGGGCCTTGATGCCCTCGGACACGCCCATTCAGCCCTTGGTGGTGCGCCACAACGAGCGCGCCGTGGCGCTGTCCCATGCGCTGCAAGCGCAGGGCCTGCGCGTGCCGGCCATCCGCCCGCCCACGGTGGCCCCGGGCAGCGCCCGTCTTCGCATCACTTTCAGCGCAGATCACCAGTACGACGATGTGGACGCGCTGCTCGCAGGACTGCAGCAGGCCTGCCATCTTGTCCCGTGACCCATGAACATGTCGAAC
>JAIYCN010000086.1 GCA_027487995.1 Rubrivivax sp.
AGCGTAGTGCTGCCGGGTCAGGCGCCCCACCGGGCTCCGTTCACATCAAGTGGCTCACCTCCCGCCAGCAGGCCTTCGACATGGCCAACGCCACACCAGACGCAGTGGTCGCCGTGCCCCAGGCGCAACTCAGCGCATGGCAGCAGTCACCCCACTACATCCCACAGCCTGGCCACAGGCTGATCAGCATTGAAACGCTGATTCGAAAGGCCCAGGAACTGCACCACACCAGCCTGATGGTTCACTGACCCCCGTTTTCTCAGCCCTGCGCAATGCCCAATCCCGTCGTCATTTCCATCTCCGAATTCATTGAGCCCCGCGACCGCGGCGAAATCTGCGTCACTGTGGGCGCTCAAGTCATCGCCCGCAAGTCGAATATCCCGCTGTATGGCGACAGTTCCGTGATCGTGGAATTCATCAAGGCCCGCGCCGATGCGCTGCGGCCGCATTTGGCTGGGGGGGTGGTGTTTGAGAATGTAGACGCGGTGGTGGCGGAGCGGGTGAGGACGTTGTTAGGCTGAGGTTAGGGTCACTGAGCGTGATTGAGCCCGTATGATTCTGGGTTGCCGTCGGCAACCGAACATTTCCGAGATCACCTGCATGTTTTCATCGTATTCGCTGCGCTCCCTTGCCCTGGCCTGTGGGGCAGCGTTCAGCCCGGCTGCCTTTGTTCCAGTTTCATTTGCGCAAGTACCGGCGGGCGTGTCCAGCATGGGAGGCTCACGGCCCGCTACGGTTGAAGAAGCGGGCCGCGGTTCGCGTGGGGCTGATGGCCTGGGTTCTGGCCCTGGCGCGGACGGCGGCTTGCCTACAGGCGCCTCCCCCGCCGGGCAAGCCATTCCAGGTGCACCCGGCACCCCGGGCTCTTTGGGCCGCGCAGGCACGCTGCCCACCGGCGCGGTGGGTTCCAACCTGCAGGGCCAGAACCTTCGCGCAGACGCCACGCCGCTGCCGGCCCTAGCCTTCACCCAGTTCCAGCGCTTCGTTCAGGAATCCACGGGCAACGCCTTGCCCCTGTACGGCTACAGTCTGTTCGAGCGCCCGCGTTTCCCCAGCCTGGCGGACGCACCCGTCCCCGCCACCTACGTGGTGGGCCCCGGGGACGAACTGGACATCAAGATTTGGGGCGGCGTGGACGTGGCCCTGCGCCTGCCGGTGGACCGCAGCGGGCAAATCACCGTGCCACGCGTGGGGCCCATCACGGTGGCGGGTGTGAAGGCAGGTGAACTGGACGCCTTCCTGAAGCGCCAAGTGGGCAAGGTGTACGCGAACTTCGAACTGAGTGCCACGGTGGGCAAGCTGCGCACCATCCAGGTGTACGTGGTGGGCCAGGCCCGCGCGCCGGGGGCTTACACGGTGAGCAGCCTTTCTAACCTGGTGAGTGCGGTATTTGAAAGCGGTGGCCCTTCGGCCACGGGATCCATGCGCCGCATTGAACTGGTGCGCGCGGGCCAGAAGGTGGCGACGCTGGACCTGTACCAGTTCATTCAGGCTGGCAGCATGGGGGCAGGCACTGGTGCCGAGGGCGGCGACCAGCGACTGCTGCCGGGCGACGTGATTGTGGTGCCGCCGGCCGGCCCGCGTGTGGCGCTCACCGGCGCATTGGATAACCCAGGGATCTTCGAGCTGGCCACTCCAGAAGAGCCCATTGCCAAGGTGCTGGGCTACAGCGGGTCTTCCACGCTGCTGGCCACGCCGCACAAGGTGTTGGTGGAGCGGGTGAACAACCAGAAGGCCAGCGCACCGCGTGAAGTGGAAGAGCGCACGCTGGACGCACAAGGCCAGCGCACCACGCTGCGCGACGGTGACCTGGTGACGCTGCTGAAGATCAAGCCGCAATTTGCAAATGCGGTGACGCTGCGCGGCAACGTGGCGCAGCCGCTGCGCTATGCCTTCAAGCCGGGAATGCGGATTGCCGATTTGATCCCCGAGCCTGAAGCGCTGATCGTGGATGACTACTACACGCGCAAGAACATCCTGGTGCAGTACGACACTGCGCGCCGTTCGGTGGTGGATCCGCAGACGGGTCAGGTGAGACCGCTATCGGCAGACGGGCAGAGGGGCGCTGAAGAAACCGGCCGCCGCGTGTCAGTCGACGAACTGTCCAGCTCCGCGCGCAGTTCACTGGCCGAGGTGAATTGGGACTACGCCTCCATCGAACGCCTGAAGAAGGGCGATAACGTCACCACGCTGCTGTCGTTCAACCTGGGCCGTGCCGTGCGCCAGAAGGACCCCGACCACAACCTGGTGCTGGAGCCGGGCGACGTGGTCACCATCTACGGCGTGAACGACATTCCCGTGCCGCAGGAAAAACGTTTCCGCTTCGTGAAGATTGGCGGGGAGGTGAAAGCGCCGGGTGTGTACCAGATCAAGCCTGGCGAAACCTTGACCGACCTTGTGGTGCGCGCAGGTGGCCTGGCTACCGGTGCCTACCCCTACGGCACCACCTTCACGCGCGAATCAACCCGCGCCCAGCAGCAGGCCAACTTGGAACAGGCGGTGCGCCGCATTGAAGCGCAGCTCTCCACCCAGGCGTCTGGCGCATTGCAAGCCTCTCGCGACGCGGAAAGCGCCCAACAGGCGCAGGCCCAACTGGCAGCCCAGCGCATGACGGTGGAGAGATTGAAGGCGCTGCGTGCCTCGGGCCGCATCTCGCTGGAAATGGACCCGGCCGGGCGGGGTGACCTGCCCAGCATCGCGCTGGAAGACGGGGACGTGATCAACGTGCCGCCGCGCCCCAGCTTTGTGAGCGTGTTTGGCTCGGTGTTGGCCGAAAGCGCCTTCATTCACCGTCCGGGCCTGACGGTGCGTGACTACCTGGACCGTGCCGGCCCCACGCGTGAGGCTGACCTGGATGCGGCACTGTTGATTCGGGCGGACGGCAGCGTGATGGCCAATGGCGCCCAGCGCAGTTGGTTGGGCGCGGGGTCGGGCAGCTTCATGTCCACCCGCGTGTACCCGGGTGACACCGTGTTCCTGCCCGAGGTGGTGGACAAGCGCACGCCCTACGTGCAGTTCATCCAAGGCCTGAAGGACTGGACGCAGTTGTTCTACCAGTTCGGTTTGGGCGCTGCCGCCGTGCGCACCCTGCGCAATTGATAGGGTGGAGCCGCACGTGAATACCGAACACTCCACACCCCTGGCCGCGCTGCCGGAAGACGACGAAATCAGCCTGCTGGACCTGCTTCAGACCGTGGTGGAAAACCTGCGGCTGCTGGTGCTGGGCCCGCTGGCGGTGGGCATTGCCGCGCTGGGCATCAGCTTCGCCATTCCGCCCACTTTCACCGCCAAGACTCAGTTTCTGCCGCCCCAGCAACAGCAAAGCTCTGCGGCGGCCTTGATTCAAAGCCTGGGGGCTTTGGGCGGCTTGGCGGGTGCGGCAGCCGGGGGTATCAAGAACCCGGCGGACCAGTTCCTAGCATTCTTGAAGAGCGACACCCTGGTGGACGCCATGATCGAGCGCTTTGATTTGATGAAGCGCTACGAGGCCAAGATGCGGATGGACGCGCGCACGGCGCTGGTGACCAACACCCGCGCCAGTTCCGGCAAAGACGGTGTGATCCGCATCGAGGTGGACGACGAAGACCCGAAGTTCGCCGCCGACATGGCCAACGCCTACATCGAGGAACTCACCAAGCTGATGGGCCGCCTGGCAGTGACGGAAGCACAGCAGCGCCGCGTGTTCTTTGAAAAGCGGGTGCTGGAAGCGAAGAATGACTTGGGCGAAGCCGAGAAGGCCCTGGGCGCGACGGGCGTGAGCGCGTCCACTTTGAAATCCAGCCCCACCGCAGCGGTGGAGGTGGTGGCGCGCCTGAAGGGCTCCATCACCGCGCAGGAAGTGAAGATTGGCAGCATGCGCGGCTACCTGAGCGATTCCGCGCCGGAGATCAAGCAGGCCCTGGTGGAACTGGCCACGCTGCGCAATGAACTGGCCAAGGCCGAGAAGAACGACCCGATTGCGGTGGCGGGCAAGGGCCGCATCGAGGACAGCTACATCGAGCGCTTTCGCGACTACAAGTACAAGGAAACGCTGTACGAGCTGTTCGTGAAGCAGTACGAACTGGCGCGGGTGGACGAGGCCCGCGAAGGCGCGGTGATTCAGGTGCTGGACCCGGCCCAGCCGCCCGAGCGCAAGAGCAAGCCCAAGAAGGCCCTGATTGCCGTGATCGCCACCCTGGCCGCGGGCTTTGCGCTGCTGCTGTTCGTGTTCGTGCGGCAGGCGTTGCGCAATGCTTCGGCAGACGCCGAGTCTGCTGAAAAGCTGGCCCGCCTGAAGGCGGCCTGGGGCCGGGCGCTGGGGCGCGCCTAGCCTTTTTGCCGTGATGAACCAAGCGGTGCCACCCGACACCGGGGGCACCGTTGATTTGGTGCCCGCCGCCATCATCGGTGGCGGCTCCGCCGGCCTGATGGCTGCGCAGGTGTTGAGCGAAGCCGGCGTGCCGGTGCACCTGTTCGACACCATGCCCTCCGTGGGCCGCAAGTTCCTGCTGGCCGGCCGCGGGGGCCTGAACCTCACCCACTCCGAAGACTTTGCGCCCTTTGTGGGCCGCTACGGTGCTCGCCGGGAGGCGATGCGCGGCCTGTTGCACCACCTGGACGGCCCCGCCGTGCGGGCCTGGGCGGCAGGGCTGGGGGTGGACACCTTTGTGGGCACGTCGGGCCGGGTGTTCCCCACGGATTTCAAGGCCGCGCCGCTGTTGCGCGCTTGGCTGCACCGGTTGCGGCATCCGGTGGGTGGTGGTAGCCCCGTCCAGTTCCACATGCGCCACCGCTGGGTGGCCATGGCGCGCTCTGCGCCGGCTGCCGACGCCCCCTGGGCGCTCACCTTCCAAACCCCCGCCGGCCATAAGACCGTTCACACCCAGCACGTGGTGCTGGCCCTGGGCGGCGCCAGTTGGGCGCGCCTGGGCAGTGATGGTGCGTGGGTTCCCATGCTGGCCGCGCAGGGCGTGGGCGTGGCGCCACTGCGCCCGGCCAACGGCGGCTTCGAGGTGTGCGGCGGCTGGAGCGCCCACTTCCGCGAGCGTTACGAAGGCCAGCCCTTCAAGTCCGTGGCGCTGCACTGCGTGGGCCCGCAAGGCGAGGTGTTCAACCGCAAGGGCGAGTTCGTGGCCACAGCCACGGGTGTGGAAGGCAGCCTGGTGTATGCCGCTTCAAGCCTGCTGCGCGAGGTGATGGCCGCGCAGGGCACGGCCACGCTGCTCCTGGACCTGCTGCCAGACATGCCCCACAGCAGCGTGCTGGCCCACGTGCAGCACCCGCGCGGGGCGCGTTCGCTTTCCAGCCACTTGAAGAGCCGCCTGGGCCTGCAGGGCATCAAGATGGGCCTGCTGCACGAGGTGCTGGACAAAGCCACATTGAACGACCCCGCAGCCCTGGCCGCCGCCATCAAGGCCGTGCCCTTGGTGCTGAGCGCCACGCGCCCGCTGGACGAAGCCATCAGCACCGCCGGCGGCGTGGTGCTGGAAGACCTGGACGAGCACCTGATGGTCAAGGCACTGCCCGGCGTGTTCTGCGCCGGGGAGATGCTGGACTGGGAAGCCCCCACCGGCGGCTATTTGCTCACCGCTTGCCTGGCCACGGGGCAGCGGGCGGGGCGGGGGGTGTTGGCGCGGATGGGGGTGGGTTGTGGTGGAAATGCTGTCGCCGTCGCTGCCCAGCCTGGGTAGGCCGGCTGGGACTGCGATTGTGACACCGTGACACCGAATTTATGCGCATTGAATACGCGCATAGCTTGTAGAGCTCCAAATGCGCAGTTAAAATGCGGAGGTGTAGCGCCGCTCACGACGTTCACGACCCTCAGGAATGCCCCATTCAGCATGACGCAACTGACATCAGCAACGCCAAAGGCTCCAACTGCCCGCCCGCCCAAGCGGCAAAGCAGTGCAGCGCTCAGGCGCCGTTCAACCAACGTGACGCTGGCAGTTGCGCTGGTGGATGAGGCCAAGGCGCTGGGGGTCAACCTGTCTCAGGCCGCGGAAGCGGGTGTGGTGGATGCGGTGGCTCGAAAGCGGGCCGAAGTGTGGCTCGCCGAAAACCGCGACGCCCTGGAAAGTTCGAACGCGTTCGTGGAAGCCCACGGCCTGCCTTTGGCGCAGTACCGCAACTTCTGATGAGCCGTTACAGGGCCTACGCGAATCCAGAGGGCGGTGGCGCCTTGCTGGACGTTCAAGCGGACTTGATGGGGCACCTCAGCACCTGTGTGGTCGTGCCTTTGTTGCCCGTTGACGCTGCTCCGAAGCCCGCTCGCATCCTCAATCCGATATTCGACATCGGCGGTGCGCCGCACGTGATGGTCACGCAGTTCATGGCCGCGGTGCCGCGGCGAATGCTGGTGTCCGAAGTGGCGAACTTACAAGACCAAGCGCACGAAATTGTCGGCGCGCTGGATTGCCTGTTTCAAGGCGTCTGACCGCTACCACGCCCCCACATTCGGCATATCCACCCAAGGCGCCTTCGGCGGCAGCGGGCCACCGCGCTGCAGCAGTTCAATGCTGATGTTGTCCGGGCTGCGCACAAACGCCATGTAGCCGTCGCGCGGCGGGCGGTTGATGGTCACCCCGTGCTGCTGCAGGCGTTCACAGGTGGCGTAGATGTCCTCCACCGCGTAGGCCACATGCCCGAAGTTGCGGCCTCCGGTGTAGTTTTCCGGGTCCCAGTTGTAGGTGAGTTCAATCTGCGCCTCGCTGTCGCCGGGTGCGGCGAGGAAGGCGAGGGTGAAGCGCCCCTGCGGCACTTCCCGAACGCGCAACACCTCCAGGCCCAGCGCGTCGCGGTAGAACTTCAGGCTGTCTTCCAGGTTGGTCACGCGGACCATCGTGTGTAGATATTTCATGGGTGGAGTCAGGTTGGTTTGCTGCGATGTTAGCGGTAGGCCGCGTGGGGTGCACTGCGTTGGGTGGACCGTTGGGGTGTGGCGCGACTGTGCGACAGCCTCTAGGCTCCTGCTCATGAGCTGCCCAGTTGAATTTTTCCTCTATCGTGTGTAGGATACACATGAAGAGTGTTGACCTCATTCGAGAACTCAAGCAAGCAGGTTGGCGACTTGCTCGCACCAGGGGGTCGCATCATGTGTTCGTCCACCCATGGCGAAGTGGTGTGGTGGTGGTGCCTCATCCTCGGAAGGACCTTGGAACGGGGTTGCTGCACGCGATTCGGCAACAGGCCGGGCTTTGAAAGGCGATTTCGTGCGTTACCCCGTAGCCATTGAACCCGGTAATGAAGAACGTGCGTTCGGAGTGGTCGTGCCAGACCTGCCGGGCTGCTTCTCGGCGGGCGACACGCTTGAAGAGGCCATGACCAATGCTGAGGAAGCGGTGATGGCTTGGATGGAGGAAGCGCTCGACCACGGCCGCGAGGTTCCGAAACCGTCAAGCATTGATGGCCTACGCCGAAAGCACCGGGAGTGGAAGGCTTGGGTTTGGGCGCTGGTGAACGTGGACCCAGCCTTGCTAGACGACACCCTGGAGCGGGTGAACATCAGCCTGCCGCGGCGGGTCCTTCACCGGCTGGACACCCTGGCCCGTGATGCGGGAGAAACGCGATCGGGTTTCATTGCGCGTTTGGCGTTGGAGCGGCGCAGGGTAGTGGGGTGACTTTGGCCCCGCAATCCATGAAACCCGCCGCCTTCGCCACGCTGATGTTCACCGCCACCATCTTCGGGGCCAACCATGTGGCCGCGCGGGTGGCGTTTGACCATGGCTTGGGTGTGAGCACCGCAGTGGCCGTGCGCAGCCTGGCCACGGCCCTGGTGGTGGGCCTGCTGGTGTGGCACGCCTGGGCGCGCGCGGGCCTGCGCCTTCACTTCACGCCGCGGCAGGTCAAGGCCATGGTGGGCATTGCGCTGCTGGTGGCCCTGCAAAGCCTCACACTCTATGGCGCAGTGGCCCGCATTCCGGTGGCCTTGGCGCTGCTCACCTTCAACCTGTATTCGCTCTCGGCCGTGGTGTGGAGTCGCGTGCTGTACGGCGGGCGCGTCAGCCGCCATGTGCTGCTCACCATGCCGGTGATGTTCACCGGCCTGGCCTTGGCGCTGGACGTGATGGGTGCTGCATCGGGCCTGGGTGCACGCGGGCAGTGGGATGTAATGGGCGAGGGCGTGCTCCTGGCCCTGGTGGCCGCCTTTTCGTTCGGCCTGGTGCTGGCGCTGACACAGCACGAGGTGGCCGCCCTTGACGGCCGCGTGCGCAGCGCCTTCACGATGTTGGTGGTGGGCCTGCTGGCCCTGGCCGGCGCGCTGCTGTGGCCGGTGGTGCAGGGGGGTGATGTGGGTTCACTGCAGTGGCCGAACGGCGATGATGCTGCCGCCGGCTGGTGGGGACTGCTGTTCTTGGCGCTGTTCTACGGAAGCGCCTTCACCATCATGTTCACCATACTGCCACGCCTGGGCGCCGTGGGCAATTCACCCATCATGAACATCGAACCAGTGATGGCGCTGTTCATGGCCTGGCTGGTGCTGGGCCAGGCGGTGGGGCCCATGCAGTTGGCAGGGGCGGTATTGGTGGTGGGGTGTGTGATGAGTTTGGGGTTGAGGCGGGGGTGATGAATCGGCTGAACCCGCTGTCCCTGAGTCAGTCTGGGTAGCCTTCATCGTTCGGGCTGTTTGCTCGCGTCCAATTCCCAATCGCACAATTTCCCCACCTCATTGCGCGGCAATTGCGCGCCGACGCGAATATCCACGGGCCGTGCGGCCGGGGGCAGATGTTGGCGGCACCAGGCCATGAGGGTGGTGGCCATGCCGTGTTGATCGGCTTCGGTTGAAGCAGGCTCGGGCACCACGAAAGCCTTCAAGCGCGGAGTGCCCTTGACGGTGCAAGGCCGCACGGCCGCCTCGGCCACGGCAGGGTGGGTCAACAGTTGCTGAGCCACCCAGGCGGGTGACACGTTGGTGCCGCCCACTTGCACCACACCGTCCCGCCGCGCCACAGGCCGGAAGTGACGGTCGTCCAGCCAGTGCAGGTGGTCGGTGGTGGGGATAGGCGGTGTATCGAGCGATTCAGCTTCGGGCGGGATGCGCTGCAGCATTCGCTCAGGGTGATCGTCGTGGGCTTCGCCGTTCAGCGCCACCGCGCGCCAATACGGCTGCAGCATGAAGGGCTCGTCGGGGTGTTCGCGCCAGCCCACACCGGCGGTTTCGGTGCTGCCGTAGACCTCAATCCACCGGGTAAGGCCCTGGGCCAGCGCGGCATGGGCCACGGTTGATGGGCACGGCGCGGTGGACGACACGCCGGTGATGTCGGCGGGCCAAGCGGTGGAGCTGCCGGCCTGTGTGGCCATGGCCCACCAATCGGGAAATGCCACCACCAAGTCGCCCGGCTGCAGGCGCTGGCGCACCAGTGCAGGAGGTTGGCCCACGGCATCCACCACAGGCGGCGTGCCCAGTGCCATCGGCAACAGCACCGTGAACAGAAAACCATAGATGTGGTGCGAGCGCACGGTGCTGACGATGCGCTGCACCGCCGGCCCGCGCGCGCGCAGATGTTGCGCAATGCACTGCGCTTCCTGCCACAGTTCGGCCGTGGCGTGCACCACGCGCTGCGGCCTGCCAGTGCTGCCAGACGTGGCAAAGCGCATCTGCGTGTCGTCCTGGGCGAACCGTACACGCGCAATCTCGGCCCAGTTACGCCAGGTGGGCTGGTCCATCATCTGCTGCAGCAAGGCCTCATCGCGCAGGTCCAGCTGTTCGGCCCACGCGCTGTTCAGCGCCATCAGCTCCAGCGAATCGGCGTGGGCGTCGTCTCGAAGGTGAACATCGCCATTCACGGTGGCGGGCCAGGCCCAGCCCCCAGGCCGCAGCGCGGCCATTTCAGTGGTCAGCGCATCACGCGTCCAGCGTGATAGTACGTCGGTCTGGTGCCACCAGGCCGGCTGCATCAGCGCGCAAAACTCACCTGCAGCCGCTGCAGTTTCAGCGCGCCGGTCTGGTCGGTCACCACCACCATCAGCGGGTCGTCCTTGGCACTCACGCGCATCACGGTCAGCCCCAAGGCCCACGGGCCATCGGCGCCGGTGGAGGCAGCGGGCAGCACCACGCGGAAGTTGTCGCAGATCAGGCCCACCACATCGCTGAAGGTCTTGCACAGCAGGCGGATGTCCTGGGACACGGGCTCCAGCAGGTCAAAGAGGTTGGTCTCGCCGCGGTCCAGGCCCAGCGGGCCCAGCAGTTGCGCGGCCATGGGGTTCATCACGTTGATCTCACCGTCTTCGCGCAGCCGCATCAGGCCCACGGGTGCCAGGTGCAGGAACTGCTGCAGCACGCGGTATTCCTGCGTGAGTTCCTCATGGTCCAGCGGCGGATCAATCTGCGGCATGGGCGCGTTCATGCGCGGGCTCCCTGCAGTCGGTCGACCAAGATGTAGCGCACGGCTTGCCCCGGTTCGGCCAGCAGCCGCATGCGCACCTTGGTGGGCCGCATGCGGAAGGTGAGCACGTAGGGCATGGTGGCGTCCAGCGCCTGCGCAGCGCCCTGCGCTTCATCAAAGCGGCCGGCCACCAGGTAGTTGTTCAGGCAGGGCGCGAGCTCCACGAACACATGCTGGCCCAGAACCTCCTGCACCGGGAAGTTGGCCAGGGTGGACTCCACTCGGTTGTAGCGGCACACGCGTTGGTTCCCGTCGAAGCCGATCACGCCGAACGGGAGTTCATCGAGCTGGGCGTCGCTGGCGGCTTGAAGCTGTCCGAGCAGGTCGGTCTGCTCGAAGGAGGGAAGGGCAGTGGTCGTGTTCATGTTGGTGTCTCGCTGCTCAGAGGCAGGCTCACGGTGAAGGTACTGCCTTGGCCCAGCATGCTGCGCACGCCGATGGTACCGCCCATCCGCTCCACCAGTTCCTTCACGATCACCAGGCCAAGGCCGGTGCCGGGGATGGGGCCGCTGGGGTCGGCGCGGAAGAAGCGCGTGAACAGCCGCGCCTGATGCTCCGGTGACAAGCCCACGCCTTGGTCGCTCACCGCAATGTGGGCGCGGTTGAGGGCGGGGTCGATGGTGGCTTCCATCATCACGGCTCCTCCTTGTGGCGAGTACTTCAGGGCATTGGACAACAGGTTGATGAGCACCTGCTCCAGCTTTTGCGGATGTGCGGTGACGGTGGCCGGCGCATCGGGCAGCTTGAGGGCCACGGTGCGTGCACTGCCCGGTGGCACGGCCACCTGCAGGGCCTTGTTCAGGGCCTCGTGCAGCGAAACCGGCGCGAGCGCAAATGCGTGGCCTCCCATCACATCCATTTGCGACAGGTCCAGCAGGTCGTTGAGCATGGCGCTCAGCCGCATGGACTGGCGCAGGATGGTTTCCAGCAGCGGGCGGGCCTGGTCGGGCGAGTAGTTGCGCATCAGCAGCAACTCGGTGAAGCCGCAGATGCTGCCCATGGGCGTGCGCAGTTCATGCGCGGCCGTGGCCAGAAACTGCGACCGCGCGGCGTTGCCTTCTTCTTCCTGCGTCACGTCACGCACCACGATCACGCGTTCGCGCGTGAGGGTGCCCAGCTCGAAGCTGGACACGTCCAGGGCGCGCATGCTGCCTTTGCGCGGCACTTCCCAGCGCACCGAGAGCGCACCTTGCGGCCAGGGCAGGGGCACCTCGGGCATGCCTTGTGACTGCGCGAATGCGCGGGCGATGACACCGGCGGCCTGTGCTGCGGGCAGCCCCTCGATGGCCTGAGGCGCGATGTTCATCAACCGCCACAGCGCGGGTGTGGCCACCGTGGCGCGGCCCTCCTCATCCAGCAGGATCATGCCCACGGGCCCACCGCGGAAGATGCGCTCCAGCTCCAGTGCGCGCAGGACGTTGGTGCGCTCGGCCTGGCGCTTGAGCGTCACATCCGTTTGCAGTGCGAAGAAGTGGGTGATGCGACCACTGCCTTCCTCGCGCACGGGGCTGAGTTCCACCTGGTTCCAGAACGGGGTGCCGTCCTTGCGGAAGTTGCGGATGACCACGGTGAGCGGCTCACCCGCGGCAATGGCCTGGCGCATTTGCGCCACTTCGGGTTGCCCGCGTTCGGCACCCTGCAGGAAGTTGCAGTTGCGGCCCACGACTTCGCCGGCGGTGTAGCCGGTGAGCCGTGTGAAGCCCTCGTTCACATGGACGATGGGGTGCCCTGGCTGTGTGGCGTCGGTGATGACCACGCCATTGACCGTGTGGGCCAGGGCCTGCAGCAGGATGCGGTCCAGCAGCGGGGGTAGGGGACTTTCGATTTCCGTCATGGGGCGGCGGTGTGGCGTCGAGCCATGTTTCTACCACCACACCCTCGTCCACGACAAATGGCGCCTTCAGGGGAAGGCGCCGGATGTGCGATTTTCGGCGAACGGCCGCGCCGTGTGGCTCAGCGGTTGGTCAGCCGCTGTTCAGCCGCTGGTCAGCCGAGTGAGGGCGCTGTGCACGCCGTCCAACAGCAACACCGCACACACGCCTGAGCTCAGGCCCATGAGCATGCCCAGCCAAGCGCCGTCCACTTCATGGCCAATGCCAAAACCCCATGCTGTGGCGGCGAAGAACGCCAGGACGTGCAGTGCGGCCATGACGCCGCGCGCGGCCACCGTGCCCGTGAGGGCGGCCATGGTTCAGTGCTGCTGTTGGTTGCGACGGCGCTCGGCGTCGCGGCGGCGGTTGGATGCCTGCACTTCTTTGAGGATCCACAGCGTGACCCACAGCAGCCAGGCGAGGAACATGATGGTGGTGAGTGTCATGAGGGTCTCCGGTGGGCCCGGGAAATCCGGGCGTTCAAGGGCGCCGCTTCGCGGCGTGCTGGGCTTGCCAACCGAGTGCCAGGCCAGCCGTGGCCAGCAACAGAAGCATCTCGGCACTATAGATGAAACCGTAACCGATGGACGGGTTTGTCATGGACGAACCGAACCATCCTTGTGCGGCCAGCGCGGCCACGGTGTCCCGCCCGACCGCGCCCAGCGCCACGGCCACGCCGGCGGCAGTGGCCTGCACCGCGCCCCAGGCGCCCAGGGCCAGGCCGGTTTGTTCTTCAGGGGCACTTTGCATGGTGGCGGTGAGCGTGCCGTGGCCGAACAGGCCACCGGCCGCGCCAATGAAGAAGACGCCGGTGGCGAACAGGGCCACCGATTCAAGCGGTGCGGCCAGGATGACAGCGCCGAAGGCGGGAAGCCCCAGCCAGGCACCATTGAGGGCCATGCGCATGGGGTCGCCACCGCGGCCGAGCACCACGGAGGCACTGGTGAAGCCCAAAAGACCACCGGCGGCCAGCGTGGCGGTAAGCCAAGTGGTTTGGCCCACCGACATGCCCAGCACCGCGCCGCCATAGGGTTCCAGCAGCACGTCCTGCATGGTGAAGGCCATGGTGCCCAGGCCGATGATCCACAGGCGGCGGCGCGCACCGGCGTCGCCAATGAAGTGCTGCCAGGCCTGCGTGAAGGACACGTCGGGCGCGGGGCGCTGCAGGCGGCTGCGGTCCCGGCCTTCCTGCTTCCACAGAGAAAGGCCGTTGAGCACCAGCGTGGCCACTGCCGAGGCCTGGATGACCTGCACCAGGCGGCCCGGCGTGTATTCCGCCAGCATGAAGCCGAAGATGAGCGCGCTGACGATGGAGCCGGCCAGCAGCATCACGTACATGAGGCCCACCATCTTGGGCTGGTCTTTTTCGGGGACCAGGTCGGTGGCCAGGGCGAGGCCCGCGGTCTGCGTGGTGTGCAGGCCGATGCCCACGAGCAAGAAGGCCGAAGCGGCGGCTGCAGGGCCAGCCCAGGCGGGCCATGCCGCGGAGTTGCCGCCACCGGACAGCACCAGCAGGGCCCAGGGCATGATGGCCAGGCCACCGAACTGGATCATGGTGCCGCGCCAGATGAAGGGCACACGGCGCCAACCCAGCGCGGCGCGGTGATGGTCGGACTTGAAGCCCACAAGCGCGCGGAAGGGCGCATACAGCACCGGCAGCGCCACCATGAGCGCAACGAGTGAGGGGGCCACGCCAAGCTCGACGATCATCACGCGGTTGAGCGTGCCCATCATCAGCACAAGGGCCATGCCCACCGACACCTGAAACAAGGACAGGCGCAGCAGACGGGAAAGGGGGAGTTCAGCCGATGCGACGTCGGCAAAGGGCAAAAAGCGCGGGCCCAGGGTGACCCAGCCACGGACAACGGTTTGCGTAAGGCGCTTCATGCCATGTGTTCAGCAGTTCAAGGCCCCTGCAAGACCGGCCGCGACGGGAGGGTGGGCCGGCCTTGCGGGGGAGGGTGCAAGTCCCTTATTTCGCCTCTGGGGGTGCCAGGGCGACCTTGCTGGGTGCTTCCGCAGTGGCGCTGGCCGCGGGGGTGGCGCCGTTGAGGAACTTCTTGACCCAGGTGGTGTTGCTCATGATGGCCAGGTGGACACTGAACGAGCCCACGGCCACTGCTCCGAGGAACAAGGGAACGCCCAGGGTGGGTTTGACCACCAGCCACATCTTTCCGTAGATCATGGTGTGCGTCTCCTGTTACTTGAGCCAGGGGGAGTACATGTAGGCCAGGAGGTGCGCCAGCGCGGCGATCATCCCGAAGATCTGCGTCCCCTGAATGATGTGGCGGTGAAGCTCCTCAGCCTCGGCTTCTGTCAAGCCCGTGGGCCAGACCTTGTTTGGATCGGACATGTCGATCTCCTTCTTGGTACGTACTGCAACGTGCGAAACCCGCACGCGGGTACTTCACCTCCCCGCCGTCATTATTCCCTGACACGGGGTAATGTCAACCCAGATTGACTTCGGGATTGTCCGATGTTCTAGACAATTGCGGCCTGGGCAGCCCAGGCGGCGAGCAGTTGATGCAGTCGCCGGCCCCCGTCGGTGAGCGCCGCCGGGCCGGGCTGCAGGATGTCGCAGGACTTGATTTCGTGCAGTTGTCCTAGGCGGACGGCTGGCACTTCCACCCAACCGGGGCGCGCGG
>JAIYCN010000032.1 GCA_027487995.1 Rubrivivax sp.
ATGGCGGCACCTTCCTGACCTTCAGCGACTACTCGCGCAACGCCATCCGCATGGCCGCGCTGATGAAGCAGCGCGTGATCCATGTGTTCACGCACGACTCCATCGGCCTGGGTGAAGACGGCCCCACGCACCAGAGCGTGGAGCATGCGGCCAGCCTGCGCCTGATCCCGGGATTGGACGTCTGGCGCCCCTGCGACACCACGGAAACCGCCGTGGCGTGGACGATGGCGCTGATCAACCGCGACCGCCCCAGTGCGCTGCTGCTGTCGCGCCAGAACCTGCCCTATGCACCCAAGAACCAGGCCGACCTGATCACGCGCGGCGCCTATGTGCTGGCCGAGCCCGAAGAAGTGGGCCTGAAGAAGAAGGCCCAGGCGGTGATCATCGCCACCGGGTCGGAAGTGCAACTGGCGCTGCATGCACAAACCGAATTGGCACGCTTGAAGATTGCGGTGCGCGTGGTCTCCATGCCCAGCACCACGGTGTTCGACCGCCAGGACGCAGCGTACAAGGCCGAAGTGCTGCCTGCGGGCCTGCCCCGAGTGGCGGTGGAAGCCGGCGTGACGGATTTCTGGTGGAAGTACGGCTGTGCAGCCGTGCTGGGCATCGACACCTACGGCGAATCGGCACCCGCAGGCGACCTCTTCAAGCACTTCCACCTGACCACCGACAACCTGGTGGCCACGGTGCGCAAGGTGCTGGGCCGCTGAGCCCGGGCCGCCTCCGCGCTCATTCCTAATTCATTCAACTTCAAAACCTGACCCTGGAGCAAGAACATGACGATCAAAGTCGGCATCAATGGCTTTGGCCGCATCGGCCGCAACGTGCTGCGTTCGGCGGTGCTGAATTTCCCCGACATCGAGGTCGTGGGCATCAACGACCTGCTGGAGCCTGACTACCTGGCCTACATGCTGCAGTACGACAGCGTGCACGGCCGCTTCAAGGGTGAAGTCTCGATCGAAGGCAACACCCTGATCGTCAACGGCAAGAAGATTCGCCTGACCGCCGAGCGCGACCCCTCAGCCCTGAAGTGGGGCGAGGTGGGCGCCGATGTGGTGATCGAATCGACCGGCCTGTTCCTGGACAAGGCCAGCGCCGAAAAGCACCTGGCCGCCGGCGCGAAGAAGGTGATCATGTCCGCCCCTTCGAAGGATGACACGCCGATGTTCGTCTACGGCGTGAACCACGGCACCTACAAGGGCGAGGCCATCATTTCCAACGCCTCCTGCACCACCAACTGCCTGGCACCCATCGCCAAGGTGCTGAACGACAACTGGGGCATCAAGCGCGGCCTGATGACCACCGTACACGCGGCCACGGCCACGCAGAAGACGGTGGACGGCCCCTCGAACAAGGACTGGCGCGGCGGCCGCGGCATCCTCGAAAACATCATCCCCTCCTCAACGGGCGCCGCCAAGGCCGTGGGCGTGGTGATCCCCGCCCTGAACAAGAAGCTGACCGGCATGAGCTTCCGCGTGCCCACCAGCGACGTGTCGGTGGTGGACCTGACGGTGGAACTCAACACCGACGCGCTCTACAAGGACATCTGCGCCGAGATGAAGCGCATGAGCCAGTTGCCTGTGGCCCAAGGCGGCCTGCAGGGCGTGCTGGGCTACACGGAAGACAAGGTGGTGGCCACCGACTTCCGCAGCGATGCCCGCACCTCCATCTTCGACGCCGAAGCCGGCATTGCCCTGGACGGCACCTTCCTGAAGGTGGTGTCCTGGTACGACAACGAGTGGGGCTACTCCAACAAGTGCCTGGAGATGGTGCGCGTGGTGCACGGCTGAGGCCAAGCCCCGTGAGGTCTTGAACGGAAGACAGGCCTCACCCCCCGGGAACGCCCGGCGTTTGTTTCATCCGGCGATCGTGCGGTCAAGGGGTGAACGACGCCGGGCTTTATTTTTGTGCTGTTTTTTTACAGTTTTGGGGACCGCAACAACTCGGGTAATCTCACTGCTCCACCCGGACCCCCTGCTGCCCATGCACTCTCGAACTCCCCCAAGGCCTGACCTGGCCGCCGCCCATTCACCTCATATCGCGCCTGTTGTCGCACTGTCCAGGGCGTGGTCGTGGCGGCAGATATCTAGCCTCATCAGCATGGTGTTGGGTGTGGTCCTGGGTACCACCACCGCAGCGCCGGCATTCGCGGCGGAAGCGGGTCTGCGCCTGAAGCGGCCTTCCCCCCAGGCGCAGACCGAGAACCACTCGGTGGCCCGGGTCATCGTGAAGTACCGGGCAGATGCCGGCACGCGGCGTGCGCTGTTGGCCAACGCCGGTGAAGGCATCTCCACGCGGGCATCCATGTTGCCGATGCATGCCCAGCGCATGTCCGAACTGACCCGCGTGCCCCTGCGCAATGGCCGCGTGTTGGGGCCCCGCACGCAGTCCCTGATCGGCTCAGGATTGAGTTCCGAAGAACTGGTGCGCCGTCTCCGGGCCCGCCCAGAGGTGGAGTGGGCTGAAGTGGATCAACGCCGTCGGCTGCTCACCGTCCCCAACGACCCGCTGCTGTCGGCCAATCAACCGGCCGGCACCACGCCCGCCGTGGGCCAGTGGTACCTGCGCGCTCCTGCAGGCGAAGTGATGTCGTCCATCAACGCGCTGGACGCCTGGACCATCACCACCGGGTCACCATCCATCACCGTGGCGGTGCTGGATACCGGCGTGAGACCCGAGCATCCGGACCTCAAGGGCAAGCTGCATCCGGGCTATGACTTCATTGGGCTGGACCGTGGAGGCGCTGCGGACACTGCAAATGACGGCAATGGCCGCGACCCCGACCCCACCGACCCCGGAGACTGGACAGCGGCCGGCGACTGTGGCGCCGGTGAACTCGCGAGCGACAGCAGTTGGCACGGCACGCAGGTGGCCGGCATGATCGGCGCGGCGACCAACAACGGCATTGGCATGGCGGGTGTGGGTTGGCAGGTGATGGTGTTGCCGGTGCGGGTGCTGGGGCGTTGTGGCGGATACGACTCGGACATCGTGGCGGGCATGCGCTGGGCCGGTGGCGTCAGCGACAACGTGGGCGTGAACTCGCTGGTGACGGTGCGCAACCCCCATCCCGCCCGGGTGATCAACATGAGCCTGGGCTCGACCGGCGCCTGCACCAACGCGTACCGTGATGCCATCGCCGAACTGCGCACCGCCGGTGTGGTCACCGTGGTGGCGGCGGGCAATGACACGGGCCTCGCGGTGAACGCACCGGCCAACTGTCCGGGGGCGGTGGCCGTATCGGGCGTGCGCCATGTCGGCAGCAAAGTGGGCTTTTCCAACATCGGGCCCGAAGTGTCGATTGCCGCACCGGGTGGCAATTGCGTCAATGTGGACGGCAGTTGCCTTTACCCCTTGCTCACCACCGTGAACGCAGGACGCAAGGGCCCGACCACCAACGGGTACAGCGATGGGACGAACTACACCGTTGGAACCAGCTTTGCGGCGCCCCTGGTGTCGGGCACGGTTGGGCTGATGCTGTCGGTGGACCCAACATTGACGCCGACCAAGGTGCGGGAGCTGCTGCAGTCTTCGGCCAGGCCCTTCCCCACCAGCCGTGCCATGACCGCAACGGAAGACCCGGTGCCAACGTGCCGAGCGCCGGATGCGACGGACCAACTGGAGTGTTTCTGCACCGCCACGACCTGCGGTGCTGGCCTGCTGGATGCGGCTTCCGCGGTCAATTTGACCCTGGCGCAGCGCTCGAACACGATGAGTTCGGCCCAGACCGCGGTGATCCGCCTGAACCAGGCCTTCTATGGCAGTGCGCCCAGCAACGCTCGCTTCCTGCAGCTGGTGGCCCAGGTGAGTGCCGACCCTGCGGGAGGGGCCTCGACCGTGGCGGCCAGCATGGCGGCCGAGTTCCGCAGCCTGACCGATTCCGGGCTGGCGCTGATGGTGCTCAACAACCTGAAGATCACCCCGGCGACGGTGCAGACGCCCAATTCGTATGACATTCTGTTGTCCGCCTTGGGCCAGTTGTTCCAGGCCTACGGACCTGCCTCGCGCGGACAGATCGTGCTGAACGTGGTGAACCTGCTGGGCAACCTGGAGGCGGATCCCACCTGGGGCCTGGGTGCCCGTCTGTTCGCCAACCAAACGAGCGCCAATTTCAGCTATGCCAGCCTGTCCAGCAACACCGACGCACGGGCGCTGTCCTGCGCCAACGAGCGCTGCACGGTCTCTGGCTATGTCGGTGGTCTGGGTTCGGGCAGACAACTCACCTTGCTGAACAATGCGGGCAATGCCACGACCATCAGCGCCGTTGGCGGGTTTGCCTTCAGCCTGCCCGTCCCCTCGGGTGGCAGCTACGCCGTGACCGTGAGCCGGCAGCCCGCGGGGCAGACCTGCACCGTCATCAACGACCGCGGAACGAACCTGGCCGCGCCGGTCAACAACGTTTTCGTGTCCTGCAAGAACAGCTGATCCAAAGCCACCGCGTTCACCGCGGTTGTGGCGGTTGTCGCGGCGGGTTCAGAGGCTGGGCTTGCCGAGCTGGGAGGCTGCGGGCTGCGCTGCAAGCGGTGCCGGCGGTGCCATGGCGGGCGAAGATGCCGATACGGCAGGCGCTGGGGCCACCGCAGAAGCCGCCGATGCCGCGGGCACGGGTTCGGCCATCACCGCCGATGGTGGCGACTCACGCACGATGCGAATGGCCTCAGGCCGCACCTGCAAGGCCACACGCTCGGGGTCTTGAGCCGTCTGGCCCGGGATGGGCCAGGGCAGCGTGCGGTCCAGGGCCAACGCCCAGAAGGCCAATGCGGCGTTCAGCAGCAGTAAAAGCGTGATCAATCGGGCAGTCATGGGTGTCGTGGGATGACGCAGTTGGCGCTTTGTTCGTGCAGATCAACGATCATGCCTCAAATGGCCGGGCGAACGCGAACCTCGCCAGCCACGATGCGCACCACCGCACCGTGCTCGTCACGCACCCGCAGCGCGCCGTCCACGTCCATGCCCAGGCAGTGGCCCAGCCGCAGCGGCTGACCCGGCCCGGCGGAGATCGAGACCGGTTGCCCCACCAGCAGGTCACGTTCCTCAACAGCCGGGACAAGGCCGGCGGCACCCTCGTCCTGAAAGCGAAGCACGGCCTCCAAGACCGCAGGCACCACCGCATGCCAGCAGTGGGAAACAGTCAACTCTGGCGCCCATTCATCGATGGCCGCGGCAGCAAGCGAAGCGGTATCCGGGTTTCCTGCAAGAGTCGCGAGGGTCGGTGGCTTGGGCGAGCGCACATTCAGCCCCACCCCGATCACCACCCACCGGGCTCCCTCTTGCGCGTACCCAGCGGGCAAGGGCAGGGTCTCAATCAGCACGCCCCCCACCTTGCGGCCTGCAGCGCGGTCCTGTACGGAACACGGGGCTGGGTTCACCCACCACAGGTCATTGGGCCACTTGAGCATCAACCAGCCTTGTCCGGCGGGTGGCCGCCCCTGGGGCCAATCCTGCAAGGCGTTGGCCAAAGCGTGGCCCACCGCCAAGGACAGCGCCCCCCAGTCGTACCGTGGGCGCAGCACCAAGCCCATGCTGAAGGTCAATGAGCTCCCGCCCTCTGAATGCCACACGCGTCCCAACCGTCCGCGCCCGGCGGTCTGCGACTGCGCCAGCCGCACGCGGGGCCTGAAGTCACCCTGCCGCGCGACTTCCATCAGGTCGGCATTGGTGGAGCCCGTCTGCGCAACCGCCTCCACCAGCATCCCGGGGCACCAGGCGTTCAGCGCCTCCTGCAGGGCCGGGGCACGCCAATCGAGCAAGGGGACGTTCAACGCTTGGGCGACAGCATCGTCCCGCGGCAGGCCTTGGCCCCGCAGTGACACGCAAACTTCTTCTTCAGCGCCGGGGTGTAGCGTTCGTCGATGGTCAGGCCGTAGTTGTAGGCCAGTTCCTCCCCGGCCTTGATGGCCCGCAAGGCCTTGATGAACACGCGGCCGTCGACCTCGTCCGCCTCACAGTTCGGCGCGCAGGAGTGGTTGATCCAGCGTGCGGCATTGCCCCCCACATTGGCATCGATCACGCGGCCATCGTCGATATGGAAATAAAAGGTGTGGTCGGGCTGCGCCGGGTCATGAGGATGGCGGCGCAGGGCCTCCTCCCAGTCGATGATCTGGCCGATGTACTCGATGAGCACCTCGCCCTTGCGCAAGGGCTGCGCTGCGAATACGCCCTTGCCGTGCACACCACTGCGGCGCACCACGATGCGGCGCCCGCGGGCGGTGTCGTTGGGGTGGCCCGAAGTGGGGGTGGCGGTGGATCGTCCCTTGGCTTGCACGGTCGTCGACTTTGGGTACATTGAAATCATGGGTGCGCGCGTGCGTGTGCCCATGTAGGCGCGTGCACGCACGCGTGAGGGACGGATTGTAGGCAGGCCCAGACCCTGCCCCACAGGACCAGAACAAGGAACCACAGATCCATGAGCAAGACGCTGATCATTGCCGAGAAGCCCAGCGTGGCGCAGGACATCGTGCGCGCGCTCACGCCAAGCGTGGGCAAGTTTGAAAAGCATGCCGACCATTTCGAGAACGACACCCATGTGGTGACGTCCGCTGTGGGTCACCTGGTGGAGATCAAGGCCCCCGAGCAGTACGACGTGAAGCGCGGAAAGTGGAGCTTCGCCCACCTGCCCTGCATTCCGCCGCACTTTGAACTGGCGCCCATCGACAAGGCCAAGACCCGGCTGAATGCGGTGGTCAAGCTGGTCAAGCGCAAGGATGTGAGCCGCCTGATCAACGCCTGTGACGCCGGGCGCGAGGGCGAGCTCATCTTCCGGTTGATCGTGCAGTACGCGGGCACCGAGAAGAAGCCCATCGACAAGCCGGTCAACCGCCTGTGGCTGCAGAGCATGACGCCGCAGGCCATTCGCGAAGGATTCGAGAAGCTGCGCAGCGACGCACAGATGCGCGGCTTGTCGGACGCCGCCCGCAGCCGCAGCGAGGCCGACTGGCTGGTGGGCATCAACGGCACCCGCGCGATGACGGCCTTCAATTCTCGCGACGGCGGCTTCTTCCTCACCACCGTGGGCCGGGTTCAGACACCCACGCTGTCCATCGTGGTGGAACGCGAGGAGCAGATCCGCAAGCACGTGGCACGGCCCTATTGGGAAGTGAAGGCCCAGTTCGACGCCCAAGCCGGCCAGTACGAAGGCAAGTGGTTCGACCCCGACTTCAAGAAGAACGACGATGCCGACCGCCGGGCCGACCGGCTTTGGGACGAAGCCCTGGCGCAAGCGGTCACGGCCGCAGTGCGTGGCCAAACAGCCACGGTGAAGGAAGAGTCCAAACCCACCACGCAGGCCTGCCCGGCGCTTTATGACCTGACCACCCTGCAGCGCGAGGCGAACTCGCGCTTCGGGTTTTCGGCCAAGACGACGCTGTCCATCGCGCAGGCCCTGTACGAGAAGCACAAGGTGCTGACCTACCCGCGTACCGATTCGCGCCATCTGCCGGAAGACTACCTGGGCACGGTGAAGGACACCGTGGCCATGTTGGCCGACGAGGACCTGCCCGGGCCGCTGCGCGCGCTTTCTGCGCATGCCCGCGTGTCGCTGAACCAGGGCTACATCAAGCCCCTGAAGAAGGTGTTCGACAACGCCAAGGTCTCGGACCACTTCGCCATCATCCCCACGATGCAGGCACCCAAGAGCCTCACCGAAGTGGAGGCCAAGCTGTACGACCTGGTGGTCAAGCGCTTCCTGGCCGTGTTCTTCCCGTCGGCGGAGTTTCTGGAAACCACGCGCACCAGCACGGTGGCCGTGGCCGTGCCAGGCGCCGGTTCGGCCCAGAACTTCCAGACCAAGGGCAAGGTGTTGGTGAACCCGGGATGGTTGGCGGTGTACGGCAAGGAAGCCCAGGATGACGACGCCACCCTGGTAGCCGTGGGCGCGGGCGAAGTGGTGAGGGCCGAATCCGTGGACCTGCTGGCGCTGAAGACCAAGCCGCCGGCGCGCTACACCGAAGCCACGCTGCTGTCGGCCATGGAAGGTGCGGGCAAGCTGGTAGACGACGACGAATTCCGCGAGGCCATGGCCGAGAAGGGCCTGGGCACGCCGGCCACACGCGCGGCCATCATCGAAGGCCTCATCAATGAAAAGTACATGCTGCGCGATGGCCGCGAAATGGTGCCCACCGCCAAGGCCTTCCAGTTGATGACCCTGCTGCGTGGACTGGGGGTGGAAGACCTGACCAAGCCCGAGCTCACCGGCAACTGGGAGTACCAACTCGCGGAGATGGAACACGGGCGCCTGTCGCGCGAGGCCTTCATGGACGAGATTGCGCGCATGGCCGAGCGCATCGTGAAGAAGGCCAAGGAGTACGACCGCGACACGATCCCCGGCGACTACGTGACGCTGGCCACGCCCTGCCCGAATTGCGGTGGCGTGGTGAAGGAGAACTACCGCCGATATGCATGCACGGGCCCGGCCGGCGATGCCGAAGGCTGCGGCTTCTCCATCACCAAGATCCCGGCGGGCCGTGCCTTTGAAGTGGCCGAGGCCGACGCCTTCCTGCGCGACAAGCGCATCGGCCCCTTGGAGGGTTTCCGCTCAAAGGCAGGTTGGCCTTTCACGGCCGAACTGCAGCTGGTGCGGGATGAAGAACTGGGCAACTGGAAGCTGGAATTCGACTTCGGTGAAGACGCCAAGGCGGCCGAAGGCGATGGCGAGCCCGTGGACTTCAGCGGCCACGCGAGCCTGGGCGCCTGCCCCAAGTGCAAGGGGCATGTATTCGAGCACGGCACGAACTATGTGTGCGAACACAGCACCGGTGTGGCCACCTGCGACTTCAAGAGCGGCAAGATCATCCTGCAGCAACCGGTGCCGCCTGAGGAAATGACGCGGTTGTTGACGACCGGCAAGACCGCTCTGCTGGAGAACTTCGTCTCCAACAAGACCCGGCGCAAGTTCAAGGCCTTCCTGGCCTGGGACCCCAAGGCCGGCAAGGTGGGCTTCGAGTTCGAACCCCGCGCTCCGCGCGCGCCGGCGAAAAAGGCGGCCGCGAAGAAGACCGCGTGACCCTCGACATCTTCTTCAAGCTGCTGGTGCTGGTGGCGGTGGTGGGGGCCGGCTGGTATGCCGGCCGCACGCCGCTCATGAGCGGGCCGGAACCGGTCAATGCGGTGTCCACGCTGGCCTTCTATCTGCTGATTCCGGCGCTGTTGTTCCGCTCCATGGCCACGGTGGACCTGGCCCATTTGCCCTGGTCCACGCTGCTGGCCTTCTTCGGCCCCACCAGTGCCTGGGTGTTGGTGGTGTACGGCCTGCACCGCTGGCGGCAGGCCAAGCGCTATGCCGCGCCCATGCTGACCGAAGCCGATGCGGCCATGCCCGCCGCACGCAGCATGATGAGCAGCTTCGGCAACACGCTGCAGGTGGGCCTGCCCTTGGTGGCCTCACTCTTTGGGGACGAAGGGTTGGCCATCCATGTGGCCATCATCAGCCTGCATGCCCTGACCTTGCTCACCATGGCCACCGTGCTGGCCGAGGTCGACACCGCCCGCGCGCGGCATGCGCAAGTGGGTGGAGGGCTCTGGATCACCGTCAAGCAGACCGTGCGCAACACGCTCATTCATCCGGTGATCCTGCCGGTGGTGGCGGGCCTGAGCTGGAACCTGCTGGGCCTGCCGATGCCGCAACCGCTGGATGAGGCGCTGAAACTGCTCGCATCCGGCGTGGTGCCGCTGTGCCTGGTGATGATCGGGCTTTCCTTGGCGCTGTACGGCATTGAAGGTTATGCGCGGGTGGCCCTGGCCTGCACGGTGGGCAAGATGATCGTGATGCCGGCCATCGTGCTGGTGGTGGCCCATTGGGGCTTGGGTTTGTCGGGCCTGCCGCTGACGGTCATCGTGCTGGTGGCGTCCCTGCCCACGGGCAGCAACGCCCTGCTTTTCGCGCAGCGCTACGGAACGCAGGTGCCGCAGGCCACGGCCACCATCGTGGTGGGCACCGTGGCGTTCGCTGCACTGGCCCCGCTCTGGCTGCAGGTGCTGAGCCTGCTGTGAGCGCCGCGCCCCGGCTGCGCGACAATCGGGCCCATGAACGCACCTGCCGACATCGCCGTCTACATGAGCGGCCTGGGCCGCGCCGCCCGGCAGGCGGCCGTGCGCATGGCTCGTGCCTCCACCCGCGAAAAGGACGCCGCGCTGCGCGCCTTGGCGCAGGGTTTGCGCGAGCGAGGGCCCGAACTGGCGCAGGCCAACGCCCTGGACATCGCAGCGGCGCAAGCGGCTGGGTTGGCCGCGCCCATGGTGGACCGCCTTCGCCTGACCGATGCGGTCATCGCCACGGTGGCCGAGGGCTGCGAACAGTTGGCCGCCATGCCCGACCCCATCGGTGAGATCTCCGGCGTGAAGCGCCGCCCTTCCGGCATCAGCGTCGGGCAAATGCGCGTGCCCCTGGGCGTCTTCGGCATGATCTACGAGAGCCGCCCGAACGTCACGATCGAGGCCGCGAGTCTGGCCATCAAGAGTGGCAACGCCTGCATCCTGCGCGGTGGGTCAGAAGCCATCCACTCCAACCTGGCGCTGTGGCGCTGCGTACAGGGTGCACTGCAGGCCGCGGGCCTGCCGGCACAGGCCGTGCAACTGGTGGAGACCACCGACCGCGCCGCCGTGGGCCGCTTGATCACCATGCCCGAATTCGTGGATGTGGTCATCCCGCGTGGCGGCAAGGGGCTGATCGAGCGCATCAGCGCCGAGGCGCGCGTGCCGGTGATCAAGCACCTGGACGGCAACTGCCACACCTACATCGACGAAGCCGTGGACCTGGACTTGGCGGTACGCGTGACCGACAACGCCAAGACCCAGAAGTACAGCCCCTGCAATGCCACGGAGTCCCTGTTGGTGCATGCGGCGCAAGCCACTGCGTTCCTTCCGCGAATTGGCACGGTGTTTGCAGCCAAGGGCGTGGAGATGCGCTGCGACCCCGCCGCCGCGGCCCTTCTGCGCGGCGTGGCCGGCGCACAGGTCACGGAAGCCACCGAGGCCGACTGGGGCACCGAGTACCTGGCCCCTATCATCAGTGTGAAGGTGGTGGCCAGCCTGGACGAGGCCATCGCCCACATCAACACCCACGGCTCGCACCACACGGACGCCATCCTCACCACGAACCATCCCAACGCCATGCGCTTCCTGCGCGAGGTGGATTCGGCCAGCGTGATGGTCAACGCCAGCACGCGCTTTGCCGACGGCTTCGAGTACGGCCTGGGTGCGGAGATCGGCATCTCCACCGACAAGTTCCATGCGCGGGGTCCGGTGGGACTGGAAGGTCTGACGTCGCAGAAGTGGGTGGTGCTGGGCCAGGGCGAGATTCGCACCTGATATGGCCGACCCCATCGACCCCCGAACGGCACTGGTGCTGTTTTCCGGCGGCCAGGACTCCACCGTGTGCCTGGCCTGGGCCTTGGCTCGCTACGCCCGCGTGGAGACCATCGGCTTTGACTACGGCCAGCGCCATCGGGTGGAACTGCAATGCCGCGGCACGGTGCGTGGAGCCATTTCACAGGCCTTTCCCGCCTGGGGTGCACGGCTAGGAGACGACCATGTGCTGGACCTGGGCCTTCTGGGCCAGATCAGCCAGACCGCGCTCACTGAAGAACGCGCCATCGAGATGCAGGCCAATGGCCTGCCCAACACCTTCGTGCCGGGGCGCAACCTGCTGTTCCTGAACCTGGCCGCGGTGGTGGCCTACCGCCGCGGGGCCTCCGTGCTGGTGGGAGGCATGTGCGAGACGGACTACTCCGGCTACCCCGACTGCCGCGACAACACGCTCAAGGCCCTGCAGGTGGCGCTCAGCCTGGGGCTGGATGCACCCATGACGGTGGAAACGCCCCTGATGTTCATCGACAAGGCGCAGACTTGGGCAATGAGCGAGCAGCTCGGTGGTACGGCGCTGCAGGACATCATCCGCGAACACACCCACACCTGCTACCTGGGTGACCGCCGGCAGCGCCATGAATGGGGCTACGGCTGCGGCACGTGCCCGGCCTGTGAACTGCGCCAGCAGGGCTTTGCACGCTACCGGGCCGCTGCGGCCTGAAGAACGGGGACGGGCCCCATCATGGACTCGGTTCAATGGACCATGTTAGGCGTGGTCTCGGTGATCTTCTTCTGGGCCCTGGGTGCCTACAACCGCCTGCAGCGGCTGCGCAATCAAATTGCGCGGGCGGCCGACCAGATCGAAGAGTCGGTGAGGCGAAGAGACGAGCTGATTGCCGGCCTGCTGACCCTCCTTAAGCCCGTGACGCGGCCCCAGATCGACGAGGCCCTGGTGCAGGCGGTGGACGCGGCCAGCAGCGCGGTCATCGCCTCTGCGGAGGCGCTGAAGTCCCGCCCCACCGATGCCACGGCTCCGACGCGACTGGGCATCACGGAGGTGGGTCTGCAGGCGGCGCTTTCGGCGGTGATTGCCCTGGTGGAGCAAGACCCCGCGCTGCGCCTGTCACCCGGCATGCTGGAGCGGTTGGCGGGCATCAGTGAAGCCGAGCGCCGGCTTCGGTTTGGGCGCCAGGTGTTCAACGAGGCGGTCAAGGTCTACAACGCCGCGCTCACACAATGGCCCACGCGCTTCCTGCGCCGTGTGTTCGACCTTCAAGAGGCCGCGGCCATCTGATCGGGTTCAAGATTGATCTGCCGCGAACCACGCGCAGCGCAGATCCTCACCAACCCGGGAGATCAGCGGTCGCCCACGACCGAGGCCGTGGCCAACAGTTCCTCAAACAGCGACATGGTGACGCGGCCTGATACCGAATACGGGTCCAATGAGGCCTTCTCCGAGTACTTCAGCAGCATGGCCGTGTTGATGCGCGCCATGTTGACCTGCCCCATGGTCCAGCCCGCAAAGCGCCGCTGGCTGACTTCCTCGTAGACCAGCAGCACGACATCCGTGTGGCGCGTGTCGGCCAGAATGCGTTGGTACAGGCGGTTGACGGCACCGCGGCCACCTTCGAGCACCTGGATGAAAAGCCCGTCGGAATAGCACAGCATGCCCGTGATGCCCGCATCTCCGTTGTGGCTGCGGCATTGGCGCAGCAAGAGCGCCAACTCCTCGCCATCCACCCCTTGGGCGGCACGGCTGCAGTACATCAGGCGAACGAGCATGGTGCGGTCCTAGCGGCTGTTCTTGTTGGCCATGAGGGACAGGAATTCCCGGCGCAGGTCGGCGTCTCGAAGGAACGCACCGCGCATCACCGAGTTCGTCATCACCGACTCGTCGTCCTTGACGCCACGCCAGTGCATGCAGAAGTGGTCGGCCTCCATCACGATGGCCAACCCATCGGGCTTCACGCGTTCCTGCAGTTCCTCGGCCAGCATCGTCACGGCTTCTTCCTGGATCTGCGGGCGGCTCATCACCCAGTCGCAGATACGGGCGTACTTGCTCAGGCCGATGAGGTTGGAAAACTCATTGGGCATGATGCCGATCCACACGCGGCCCAGGATGGGGCACAGGTGGTGTGAACACGCGCTGCGCACCTTGATGGGCCCGACGATCATCAGTTCGTTCAGCCGCGAGAAGTTCGGAAACTCGGTGACCGAGGGCATGGGCACGTAGCGGCCGCGGAAAACCTCTTCCACGAACATCTTGGCCACGCGCTTGGCGGTTTCGTTGGTGTTGTGGTCGCTCTCGGTGTCGATAACCAACGACTGCAGGACACCCTGCATCTTGCGCGCTACCTCGGCCTTGAGTTCCTCGAGTTCACCCTCGCGGATGTGCGCGGAGATGTTGTCGTTGGCGTGGTAGCGGCAGTCGGCCCCGACCAGGCGGTAACGGATGCGCTCGGAAGCAGGCAGGCGCTTGAGTTCCTCTTCCGACCGGAAGAGACCCGTGAGTGTGGACGTGCTCATGAAGGAATGTGCTCCTGTAAGGCCGCGTGAGCGCGGCGCACGGGCGAAATGCCCGTGAAGAACGCCGCCGGTACTGCACAAGAGCGGGGTTCGCCGTCCATTGTGCGCCTGAACGTCCAAGGGTGCCGAAGGCCATGTTCACGGCCTTGATTTGGAGCAGGGGTTGACAGATAGACTGCCCACATGCCCCCTTCGCGCCCTGGTGACAACCGCAACACGCCCGCCAAGACAGCCCCGGCGGCCCTGCACCAGCAGCTGGGTCACGTGGCCAGTCTCTTGATGCAGGTGCGGGCGGGCGCCTCGCTGCCCGACGCATTGGCCCGTGTACCCGCACCGCTGCGCGCGGGCTGCCAGGCGCTGGGGTTTCATGTGATGCGCTGGCGCGGAAGTGCGGAGGCCGTGCGCAAGGCCCTGGCCCCACGCGCGCCGCCTCCACCCGTGGACGCCCTGCTGACCAGTGCGCTGACCCTGATGTGGCCGCTTGAATCCCCGCCCTACCCCGCCCACACGTTGGTGGACGAGGCCGTCAAGGCCGCCTCACGCTTGGCCCCGCGCAGCAAGGGGTTCGTCAACGCCGTGCTGCGTCAGGCGCTGCGCGAAGGTGCGGCCCTGCAGGAAATGGCACAGCACACCGCCGAAGGGCGCTTCAACCATCCGGCCTGGTGGGTTCGACGCCTGCAAAAAGACTGGCCGCAGCATGCCGCGGGCATCCTCAAAGCCGCCCAGCAACACCCACCGATGACGCTGAGGGCCAACGCCCGGCGCGGGGGCTTGGCCGCACTGGGTCCCGGATTGGACGCGGCGGGCATGGCCTGGCAACCCCTTTCCTTGCCGCAAAACGCATCGCCTGAACATCGCCCACTGCCGGCCCTGGCCCAGGCCGCCGCGCTGACCCAAGCCGTGCCGGTGGAGCGCATCCCGGGGTTCAGCGAAGGCGATTGGTCGGTGCAGGACGCCGCGGCGCAATTGGCGGCGCCCTTGCTCTTGAAGGGCCTGCAGGCGTCCCCGGTGTGCCGTGATGCCACACATCGCCCCCGCATCCTGGATGCCTGCTCAGCGCCGGGTGGCAAGACCGCGCACCTGCTGGAATTGCTGGACTGCGAATTGCTGGCCCTGGATGCCGACGCCCAACGCCTGGAGCGCGTGGCCGAGACCCTGCAAAGGCTCGGTCTTGGCGGAACCGGTGCTGCCCACGTCGAGTTGCGCGCCGCGGACGCCCGCCGCGTGCAGGACTGGTGGGACGGCCGCCCCTTCGACGCCATCCTGCTGGACGCGCCCTGCAGTGCATCGGGCATCGTGCGCCGGCACCCGGACGCGCGGTGGCTGCGCCGCGATAGCGACATCATCGCCCTGGGCCAAATTCAAGCCGAACTGCTGGATGCCCTGTGGCCCCTCCTGAAACCGGGCGGATGTCTGCTTTACGCCACGTGTTCCGTGTTCAAGGCGGAGGGACAGGAACAAATCGACGCTTTTTTGCAACGCCAAGCGCTGCCGGCAAGCACCGTGGACGCGGGCTCCCCCGGGCATCTGCTTCCCCTGGTCGACAATGAAGCTGCCCTTGCAGACATGGCCGCCTCAGGCAAACCGCCAGCCTGCGACGGCTTCTTTTACGCCCTGTTGCACAAGCCTCCACCCGCTTGAACGCCGAACCACTGAACCGCTCAACCGCGCAGGCCCCCGCTGACGCCACGGCCGCCACTGCGGACATGTCCGCAGACGTGCCCCAACGCGCGGACCGCCGGCACGCCCTGCGCCACGCCCAGAGACTGGCCGGCGCGGCGCTGCTGTGGGCAACCGTGGGTGCCCCTGCGCGCGAGGCCACGGCCCAAGGCCGAGGTGACTCCCCTGGGGTGGAGGTGCGCACCTTGAATCTGCGGCGCGAGGATGGGGCGGTATTGCTCGATTTCGACCTGCTGGTGCATCTGCCTGCAACCGTGGAGGACGCTCTCAGCCGAGGCGTACCGCTGTACTTCCACGCCCAAGCCGCCCTGTTCCGGCCCCGCTGGTATTGGCGAGACGCCCGTGTGGCCCGGGTGGAGCGGCAATGGCGCCTGAGCTATCAACCCCTCACCGGGGTCTACCGCGTCACCCTGGGCTCCATTTCCCAGACCCACAGCCGCCTGGAAGATGCGCTGGTGGCGGTCTCGCGGTTGGGTCGATGGGCCCTGGCTGAGGCCGGACAGGCAGAGGCGGGCGAGCGGCACTACGCCGAGTTCGCATGGCGGCTGGACACCACCCAATTGCCTCGCCCCATGCAATTTGGCCTGGGCGCGGGCAGTGAATGGAGCCTTGGGGTGGAACGCACCCTGAGGCTGGACCCCTGAGGGCTCGATGACCAAGCAGGCTCGCTGGGCCTGGGCCCTGAGCGCCGTGGTGATCACGGCTTTGGCACTGGTGGTGGCCTTCGTGCTGGCCCTGACCGGCGAAGTGGCCCGCATCAGTGAACAACAGGTGTTGTGGCTGTTCCGGGTGAACGTGGCCGTGGCGGGTTTGTTGGCCTTGGTGATCGTGATTGCCGCGGTTCGACTGGCCATCCGCACGCGGCGTCGCAAGTTCGGCAGTTTGCTGCTGACCAAACTGGCCGGCATCTTTGCCCTGGTGGGCGTGGTTCCTGGCCTGCTGCTGTATCTGGTGAGCTACCAGTTCGTGTCGCGCAGCATCGAAAGCTGGTTCGACGAGCGGGTGCAGATTGCGCTGGACGCCGGGCTTTCCCTGGGCCGCGCCACGCTGGACGACACGGTGGTCGACGTGGGGCGCCGCACGCGGGAAGCCGCACAGGGCATGGCCGAGCGGGGCGAAGTGCCCACGGCGCGAACGCTCGAGCGCTTGCGTGAACAACTGCAGGCCAGTGAACTGGCGGTGTTGGGGGCGCAGGGTCAACTGCTGGTCTCTGCCAGCGCCTTGCAGGGGCGCAGCCTGCTGCCCGAGCGCCCATCGGCCGCCTTGCTGCGGCAGGCCCGGCAGTCGCCCTTCTTCAGTCAACTCGAAGGCCTTGAAGAAGTGGCCAGCGCGGAGGACTTCACCGGGCCATCACCGACCTTGCGCGACGCGCTTGACCGGGTCCGCGTGCGGTCGCTGGCGGTGATTCCGGTGAGCAGCCTGGGCCTGGTGGAGGACACGCGCTACCTGATGATGGTGCAACCGGTGTCGGCCAGCGTGGTACGCAACGCCTTGTCGGTCCAGGCGGCCTACACCGAGTACCAGCAGCGCGCCCTGGCGCGCGACGGCCTGCGGCAGATGTACATCGGCACGCTCACCCTGTCGCTGATCCTGACTGTTCTGGGAGCGGTCATTCTGGCGGCCGTGCTGGGCCAACAACTAGCCAAACCCCTGCTGCTGCTGGCCGACGGCATGCGGCAGGTGGCCGCAGGTGACCTCAGTGCCAAGCCGGTGTTTGCGTCGAAGGACGAAGTGGGTGGGCTGACGCGAAGCTTTGCCGACATGACCGAACAACTGCGGCAGGCGCGGGCACAGGCGCACGGAAGTCTGCTTCAATTGGAAACCGCCCGCACGCGCCTGCAGACCATCCTGGACAGCCTGAGCGCAGGCGTCATCGTGTTCGATGCCCAGCGGCGCATCGACACCGTCAACCCTGGCGCCACGCGCATCCTGCGCCTGCCACTGTCCGTCTACCGCGGGCATGAACTGGACGAAGTGCCCGGCCTGTTCGATTTCGCCGACGCCATTTGGAACCGGTTTGAACTGCACATGGACAGCCCCGAGACGGGTGAACGCGACCATTGGCAGGATTCGTTTGAACTGCGTTCGCCCGTGGCCGACCAGGACACGCTGACCCTGCTGGTGCGCGGTGCCCGGCTGCCGCTGAACCAATGGCTGATGGTGTTTGACGACATCAGTGAGGTGATCTCGGCCCAGCGCTCGGCCGCCTGGAGCGAAGTGGCACGGCGCCTGGCCCATGAGATCAAGAACCCGCTGACCCCCATCCAACTTTCCGCCGAGCGGCTGCAGCACAAGCTGGAGAACAAGCTGGAAGGGCAGGACCAGCAGCTGTTGGCGCGCTCGGTTTCCACCATCGTGGCGCAGGTGCAGGGCATGCAGCGCCTGGTCAACGATTTCCGCGACTATGCGCGTCTGCCCTCGGCCCTACTGGCGCCGCTGGACCTGAACGCACTGGTCACCGAAGTGAGCGCCTTGTACGGTGGCGCACTGGAGAACGGGCGGTTGCGCTTGAACCTCATGCCCGACTTGCCGGCCCTCATGGGTGACGCCTCCCAACTTCGGCAGGTGATCCTGAATCTCACCCAGAATGCGTTGGACGCAGTGGAAGCCCAGGCCGACGGCCGCGTCACCGTGGTCACTGAAGCCGCGCGCAACGAGGACGGGCAGATCCGGGCGGTGCGGCTGAAGGTGCTGGACAACGGCCCCGGCTTTGCCGACAAGGTGATGAAGCGCGCGTTTGAGCCCTACGTGACCACCAAGGCCAAAGGCACCGGACTGGGGCTGGCCGTG
>JAIYCN010000150.1 GCA_027487995.1 Rubrivivax sp.
AGCACGGATGGCGGTGCCATCGAAGCCGCCCCGCGCGTCTCGGGCAAGTTGATGGTGGTGTCCACCCGCAAGGGCGGTGTCTACGTCTGGCGGGCGCCCTGAAGCGCCCGACACCGCACCCGAGACCAACACGCGCATGAAACCCGTCATCGCCTTCGTGGGCCGCCCCAATGTGGGCAAGTCCACGCTTTTCAATCGCATCACCAAGAGCCGGGATGCGATCGTGGCCGATTACGCGGGTCTCACGCGCGACCGCCACTACGGTGATGCCCGACACAGCGGGCGCGATTTCATTGTGATCGACACGGGTGGCTTTGAGCCGCAGAAGCCCACCGGCGTGGTGGCCGAGATGGCCAAGCAAACCCGCCAGGCGGTGGCCGAGGCCGACGCCGTGGTGTTCGTGGTGGATGTGCGGTCAGGCCTTTCGGCGCAGGACGCCGACATTGCGCGCTACCTGCGCTCGGTCAACAAGCGCACGCACCTGGCCGTGAACAAGGCCGAGGGGATGGCCGAGTCGCCTCTGCTGGCCGAATTCCATGAGCTGGGCATGGGTGAGCCCCACCCGATCTCCGCGGCACATGGACAGGGCATCCGCAGTCTGTTGGATGCGGTGCTGGAGCCATTCGAGTTTGCCGATGAGGAAGATGACGCAGCCGCCGAAGAGGACGCCGATGGCCCTCTGCGGTTGGCCGTGGCCGGTCGGCCCAACGTGGGCAAGTCCACCCTCATCAACACCTGGCTGGGCGAGGAACGACTGGTGGCCTTCGACATGCCCGGCACCACGCGAGATGCCATCAAGGTGCCGCTGGAGCGCGGTGGGCGCCGCTACGAGATCATCGACACCGCTGGCCTGAGACGCAAAGGCAAGGTTTTCGAGGCCATTGAAAAGTTCTCGGTGGTCAAGACGCTGCAGGCCATCGCCGACGCGAACGTGGCGGTGCTGTTGATCGACGCCACCCAAGGAGTGGGGGAGCAGGACGCCCACATTGCGGGCTACATCCTGGAGTCCGGTCGCGCGGTGGTGATTGCGATCAACAAATGGGATGCCATCGACAGTTATCAGCGTCAGATGCTGGAGCGTTCCATTGAGCAGCGCCTGGCCTTCCTGAAGTTCGCGCCCATCGTGCGCATCTCCGCGCTCAAGCGCCAGGGTTTGGGGCCTCTGTGGAAGGCCATCGACGATGTGCACGCTTCGGCCACGGCCAAGTTGTCCACGCCGGTTCTCACCCGTCTTCTCCAGGATGCGGTGGACCACCAGCAACCCAAGCGGGCCGGCGCCTTTCGGCCCAAGCTTCGCTATGCCCACCAGGGCGGGCGCAATCCCCCCGTGGTCGTCATCCACGGCACCAACCTCGAGCATGTGACCGACGCGTACAAGCGCTATTTGGAAGGCCGGTTCAGGGAACATTTCAAGCTGGTGGGGACTCCAATGCGCATCGAGTTCAAGAGCGGGCGCAATCCCTTCACCGACGATAAGGCCTGACGGGCTGACGGGCATGCCCGTTGACAGGTCGGCCTGTCCGGCTTGTGTTAATGTGCCGAGTCAAACACTTTCAACACGGAAGATATCGTGAGCAACAAAGGCCAACTTCTGCAGGATCCCTTTCTCAATCTCCTGCGCAAGGAGCATGTGCCGGTGTCCATCTATCTGGTCAACGGCATCAAGCTTCAGGGCCACATCGAGTCCTTCGATCAATACGTGGTGTTGCTGCGCAACACCGTGACCCAGATGGTCTACAAGCACGCCATCTCCACCGTGGTACCCGGCCGCGCCGTGAATTTCCACGCACAGGAAACCCAGGACGGCCAGTAAGGCCATGGGTGTTCACCGCGTCGACAACACCGCCGCACCCGACAACCGCGTGGTGCTTGTGGGTGTTGATCTGGGGCCTGATTCCCCGTTTGAGGCCAGTCTGGATGAATTGGCCCAATTGGCCGAGTCCGCCGGTGACGCGCCAGTGGCGCGCATGACGGCACGACGCAAGTCGCCCGACCCTGCGCTTTTCGTGGGCAGCGGCAAGGCCGAGGAGATCAAGGGTGTGGTGGCCGAGCATGGCGCGCATGGAGTGCTGTTCGACCAAGCACTTTCGCCTGCCCAGCAGCGCAACCTGGAGCGCTTCCTGGGGGTGCCGGTGGCCGACCGGACGGCTCTCATCCTGGAGATCTTCGCCCAGCGTGCGCAAAGCCATGAGGGCAAGCTGCAGGTGGAACTGGCGCGCCTTCAGTACATCGCCACTCGCCTGGTGCGGCGATGGAGCCACCTGGAGCGCCAGCAGGGTGGTATTGGCCAGCGCGGCGGTCCCGGCGAAACCCAGATCGAGTTGGACAAGCGCATGATCGGCGAGCGCATCAAGACGGTGTCGGCGCGGTTGGACAAGGTCAAGCGGCAGCGCGGGACACAGCGGCGCTCGCGCGAGCGCTCGGGATCGTTCCGCGTGTCCCTGGTGGGCTACACCAACGCCGGCAAGAGCACCCTGTTCAACACCCTGGTCAAGGCGCGCACCTACGCCGCCGACCAGCTCTTCGCCACCTTGGACACCACCACGCGGCAGCTTTGGCTTGAGCAGGCCGGTCGCTCCGTTTCCTTGTCCGACACGGTGGGGTTCATCCGCGACTTGCCTCACAAGTTGGTGGAAGCCTTCGAGGCCACGCTGCTGGAGGCGGCGGATGCCGATCTGCTGTTGCATGTGGTGGATGCGGCCAACCCGCAGGCCACCGAACAGATCCACGAAGTGCAGCGTGTGCTGCAGGAAATCGGTGCCGACCAGGTGCCGCAGATCCTGGTCTTCAACAAGATTGATGCGCTGGAAGCTTCGCGCCAGCCGCGCCTGCCGGTTGATGAGGTTGAGCGCGATGGCGGCGTGCGCAGCGCCCGCGTCTTCGTGAGTGCGGTGACTGGACAGGGGCTGGGCGCATTGCGCGGCCTCATCGCCCAGGCCGCCGCCGCGGGCGCCCGAGCCCTCCCGGCCGGTGTACCCGACCCCCGATTTGAATCCGTACCTTCGACCCCATGGTCGACCGCCACACCATGAATCTCTACGCTCGCTTGCGTCAACGGCTCAGCCGCAGCACGCTCATCTTCAACGAGGGCGGACGCCCCCAAGGTCCGCCGGACTTGGACGAACTCTGGCGCGATTTCAATCGCAAGCTCTCGGGGCTGCTGTCCGGTCGGGGCGGCCGTGGTGGCGGCTCCGGCAACAACGGGTCGCCAGACGGGCAGGGTGGCGGCAGTGCGCCTGACTTCAAGGGTGCGGGCGCCGGTGCCGGCCTGATTGCCGGTGTCGTGGGCCTGATCTGGCTGGGCAGCGGCTTCTTCATCGTACAGGAAGGCCAACAGGCGGTGGTGACCTCCTTTGGCAAGTACAGCCACACGGCCGATGCCGGTTTCCAGTGGCGCTTCCCCTATCCCTTCCAAGCCCACGAGACCGTTCCGGTCACGCAATTGCGTTCTCTGGAAGTGGGCCGCAGCGGCGTGGTGCAGGCCACAGGTCTGCGCGATTCGTCCATGCTCACGCAGGACGAGAACATCGTGGACATCCGCTTCACCGTGCAGTACCGGCTGAAGGATGCGCGGGCCTATCTGTTCGAGAACCGCGGCCCCGACGAGGCCGTGATACAGGCCAGCGAGTCGGCGGTGCGCGAAATCGTGGGCCGCAGCAAGGTGGACCAGGTTCTGTACGAGCAGCGCGACGCCATCGCCGCCGACTTGGTGAAGTCGGTGCAGGCGCAGCTGGACCGTCTGAACTCTGGTGTCGTGGTGGCCAACATCAACGTGCAGAACGTACAGGTGCCCGAGCAGGTGCAGGCGGCCTTCAACGACGCGGTTAAAGCCGGCGCCGACCGCGACCGCCTGAAGAATGAAGGTCAGGCCTACGCCAGTGATGTGATCCCCAAGGCACGCGGCACCGCTGCGCGCCTGCTGGAGGAAGCCGAGGGCTACCGCTCACGCGTGGTGGCGCAGGCCGAGGGTGACTCGCAGCGCTTCAAGTCCGTGTTGACCGAATACAAGAAGGCACCCGCCGTCACGCGAGACCGCCTCTACATCGAGACCATGCAGCAGGTGTACCAGAACGTGAGCAAGGTGATGATCGACAGCCGTGCGAATTCCAGCCTGCTGTACCTGCCGCTGGACCGCATCCTGCAGCAGAGCGTGTCGGGCGTGCCGGGTGGCTCCATCGTGCCCCCGCTGAACCCGGCCACGAGCGTCCCGGACCCCGTTGGCGCAGCTGCACCGGCGGCTGACACCCGTTCCCGTGATGGTCAGCGCAGCCGCGACCGCGACGCCCGCTGAACAACCGGAGGAATCACACAATGAACAAGATCGGAATGTGGATTGCCGGTGCGTTGGCCGTGCTGATGATGGGCTCGTCCATGCTCTTCGTGGTGGACCAGCGCCAGGTGGGCGTGGTGTATGCGCTCGGTGAGATCAAGGAAGTGATCACGGAACCGGGCCTCAAGTGGAAGATGCCACCGCCCCTGCAGAACGTCGTTTTCCTGGACAAGCGCATCCAGACGCTGGACAGCCCCGAAACCCGCCCCATCTTCACGGCGGAGAAGAAGAGCCTGATCATCGACTGGCTGGTCAAGTGGCGCATCGCCGAGCCGCGTCAGTTCATCCGAAACAACGGCGTGGACATGCGCAACCTGGAGAACCGCCTCTCGCCCGTGGTGCAGGCCGCGTTCAACGAGGAAATCACCAAGCGCACGGTCAGTGGCGTGTTGGCGGCTGACCGCGACAAGGTGATGAACGGCGTGCGTGAACGCCTGGCCGACGAAGCCAAGTCCTTCGGTATCGAGATCATCGACGTGCGCATCAAGCGCGTGGACTTCGTGGCCGACATCACGGATGCGGTGTATCGGCGCATGGAGTCCGAGCGCAAGCAGGTGGCCAATGAGCTGCGTTCGCAGGGTTCGGCCGAGGGTGAAAAGATCCGCGCCGATGCCGACCGCCAGCGCGAGGTCATCATCGCCGAGGCCTACCGCGATGCCCAGAAGATCAAGGGCGAGGGCGACGCCAAGGCCTCGGCCCTGTATGCGGACTCCTTCGGCCGCGACCCGCAGTTTGCGCAGTTCTACCGCAGCCTGGAGGCCTACCGCGCCACCTTCCGCAGCAAGTCCGACGTGATGGTGATGGACCCGTCCAGCGAGTTCTTCAAGGCCATGCGGGGCAGCGGTGCCAGCGGTGCGCCTGCACCGGCGCGCTGAGCGGGTGCCGCGCCGCTCCGCCCCATGAGCGAGGCCCTGTTGGCCGCCGTGGCCCTCTTGCTGGTCATCGAGGGCTTGCTGCCGACGCTGAATCCGGGTCTGTGGAGGCGCATGTTCGAGCAGGCCCTGCAGCTCAGCGATGGGCAGATCCGCTTCATGGGCATCGCCAGCGTGCTGGGCGGCCTGGCCTTGTGGCATCTGCTGTCCTAGTCGGGTGTCTGGGCCTTGTCAGGTCCACGTGAAGGCGCGGCTCTTACAATCGACTTTTTACGCGCCTGCGGGCGCCTGCCTGATCCCATGTCTTCCGCCTGGCTGTTGCCCGAGCACATTGCAGACGTTCTGCCCTCGGAGGCCAAGCGCATCGAGGGTTTGCGCCGCGCCTTGACCGACGAAGCGCAGGCCTATGGCTACGAATTGGTGATGCCGCCCCTGGTGGAACACCTGGATTCACTGCTCTCAGGCACGGGGCGCACGCTGGGTCTGCAGACCTTCAAACTGGTGGATCAACTCTCGGGCCGTACCCTGGGGTTGCGGGCCGACACCACACCGCAGGTGGCCCGCATCGACGCGCATCTTCTCAACCGGCACGGCGTGGCTCGCCTGTGCTACTGCGGCCCGGTGGTGCACACCCGTCCTTCAGGCCCCTGGGCCACGCGCGAACC
>JAIYCN010000343.1 GCA_027487995.1 Rubrivivax sp.
GCCGGCAACATGGTGGCCATCCCCATTTGGATTCCCCAGATGAGCTTCGTGGTGGGCGCCTTGATCTTCGTGGTTGCCGTGGTCGACGAATGCGTGTGCGTGCTGCGGGGCGCAAAGCCGACCTATGTCGCCGTGGTGGAGGAGCGCCACGCCCGGGGCGACTTCTCCGAAGAGCTCTGAGGCCACACGATGGGATTGCTCGAGATCGGTGCCCTCCTGCTCTTCGTGATGCTGCTGATGTTGGGCAGCGGCGTGTGGATTGCCATGACGCTGGCCATCGTGGGGTGGATCGGCCAAGCCTTCTTCACCAACACGGTACCGGGCAAGAACCTGTTTTCGGCCTTCTGGGAAACCGCCGCCAGTTGGGAACTGGCTGCGCTGCCCATGTTCATCTGGATGGGCGAAATCCTGTACCGCACGCGCCTGTCCGAGCAGATGTTCGATGGCTTGTCGCCATGGCTGTCGCGGGTGCCCGGACGGCTGATGCACACCACCGTATTGGGCTGCGGCATCTTCGGCTCGGTGTCGGGTTCGTCGGCGGCCACCTGCGCCACCATCGCCAAGGTGGCGCTGCCCGAACTGCAGCGGCGCGGCTACGACCGCGACATGGCCTTGGGTTCATTGGCTGCAGCCGGTGGTTTGGGCATCCTGATTCCGCCCTCGATCACCATGGTGGTCTACGCGGTCGCGGCTGATGCCAGCGTGATCCGCCTGTTCCTGGCAGGCTTCCTGCCCGGCTTCCTGCTGATGGGTTTGTTCTCGCTCTACATCGCGTGGTGGAGTCTGCGCCACCCCGACCGTGTGCCGCCGCCCGAGCCACCCACCACGCTGTGGCAAAAGCTGCGCCGCAGCGGCAGCCTCATTCCCTGCACCCTGCTGATCGTGTTCATCGTGTGGGTGCTGGTGGCCGGCATCGCCACCGCCACCGAATGCGCGGCCTGGGGCGTAGTGGGTTCGCTGGCCATTGCGGCTGCAGGCGGCACCCTGAACTGGCGTAACTTCTGGGACGGCCTGGCCGGGGCCACCCGGGTGAGTTGCATGATCATGTTCATCCTGGCCGGTGCCGCCTTCCTCACCAAGACCATGGCCTTCACCGGCCTTCCGCGTGAATTGGCGGAATTCGTGGCCTCGCTGAACCTGTCGCCCTATGGGCTGATCGCGGTGCTGGTGGTGGTCTATCTGATCCTGGGCACCGCACTCGACGGCATTTCCATGATCGTGCTGACCAGCGCGGTGGTGCTGCCGCTGGTTCAGAAGGCCGGTTTCGACCTGGTGTGGTTCGGCATCTTCATCATCCTGCTGATCGAGATCGCCGAGATTTCACCGCCCGTGGGCTTTAACCTGTTCGTGCTGCAGAACATGACCGGCGTGGACAGCAACCGCATCGCGCGCGTCACCCTGCCCTTCTTCGCCTGCATGCTGGTGGCCATCGTGCTGATCACGGTGTTCCCCGAAATCGTCACCAGCGTGCCGGACGCGCTGATGGGCCGGCCGAGGTAGCCTCGACGCCGTCACATGAGGAGTGGCGCGGGGCTTGCCATCGGCGCCGGCCGACGGCTCACAGCCTCAGCGCACGTTCAGCCAAATTTCGTTCTTGCGCATGAACCACGGAACCCAAGGGCCGTTGTACCGCGCGTACACCGGCTCGCCGTGCGTCTCCAGGCCGGCAGCCTGTGCGGCGCTGCGCAACTTCGCCAGGTGTTCTTCGTAATTGGCCTGAGTCCACGTGCCCGAATACGTGATGGCCACCACGCGCTGCGCCGGCACTTCACGCAATTGCACACGCGGGTCCAACGGCTCCGGCAGGGTCTCCATCGTGAAGGACGAGGGCATCATGAACTGCACCGCGAAACCACCCTCTCGGGCAGATTGCGCCACGGGGGCCGTCATCGCAATCTTCACCGGCTCTGCGGTCTGGGTGACCGGTGCGGTCATCGCAATCTTGCGGTCGCCCTTGTTGCGGCCAAAGATGTAGCCACCCAGGAAGGAAAAGCCCTGATTGCCCGCTTGCTCGGCCGGGCCCGGCACCACCACCTCGGCCACGATGTAGGGCTCGTAGCGGCGAACCTCCAAGCTGTCGGCGGCCAGGACCTGCTCCACGCGAAAGCGCGGCTGTTCGATGGCCTGCGCAGCGGGCACGGCAGCGCCCAGGGTAAGGGCTGCGCCGAGCAGCACGGCGGGGGTGGATCTCGACATGGAATGCCTCCGTTGAAGGGTTCAGCGAGTAGTGTGATGCCGAGGGCATGACTTGGCAGGCACGCAGGCAATGACCCGCCCGCAATTCCGGGGATTGCCTCGATCCACCATTGGGATCGCCTGTGAGCGCAGCCGAAGGCAGACCCCGGGTCTGCTCGCTCGACAAGCATCCGCTGCGGCGCTAGCCTGCGTGCACGATCAACGATGGACAGCCGCATGACCGCCTTCCGCGCCACCCGCCGCCGCTTCCTGTGCAAAGCCGCCACCACCGCCGGCCTTGGCAGTCTTCTGATCGCCCTCACGCCCAGCCTGGCAAACGCGCAGGCCAGCCCGGGGGCAACCGCCTTCCCCACCAAGGCGATCCGCTTGGTGGTCACCTTCCCCCCAGGCGGCGCCCCGGACATCCTGGCCCGCCTGTTCTCCGAGAAGTCCGCGCTCGGCCAGAGCATCGTGGTGGACAACAAGCCCGGCGCCGGCGGCAACATCGGCGCGGACTTCGTGGCCAAGTCACCGGCCGACGGTCACACCTTGGTGCTGGCCACCGTGGGCACGCATGCCATCAACGGCTCGCTGTATTCCAAGATGCCCTACGACATGGTGCGCGACTTCGCACCCGTGGGCCACATCGCCTCCGCGCCCAACCTGCTGGTGGTCACCAACAGCCTTCCGGTGAAGAACGTGGCCGAGTTCATCGCCTACCTCAAGGCCAACCCCGACAAGGTGAGCTTCGGCTCGCCCGGCATCGGCACCTCGGTGCACGTGAGTGGCGAACTCTTCAGGTCCATGACCGGCACGAAGATGCAGCATGTGCCCTACAAGGGTCGGCAGTTCGCGATTCCCGACCTGGTCGGCGGGCAGATCCAGGCCATGTTCGACAACATGCCCTCGGCCCTGCCCATGGCCAAGGAGGGCAAGATCCGCGCGCTGGCGCAGACCACCGCGCAACGCTCGCAGGCCGCGCCCGATGTGCCCACCGTGGCGGAGACGGTGCCGGGCTTCGAGGCCACCACCTGGTTCGCGCTGTTCGCACCGGCGGGCACGCCGCGCGAAATCGTCGCGCGCCTGAACGGCGAAATGCAGCGCGTGTTCCGGCTGCCCGAGGTGGTGGAGAAGATGAAGACCCTGGGCCTCGAGACTTGGGTATCCACGCCTGAGGAACTGGCGCGGCATCAGGCCGCGGAAATCGCCAAGTGGAGCAAGGTGGTGCAGGAGTCGGGTGCCCGCGCGGATTGAAGAGCGGCTTTGACTCAGGCCGCCAGGAAGGGAAGACCCATGAGAGCCTGCACGAACGTGAGCAGCACAAAGGCCGCGTAGGCCACACCGAACCCTCGCACAGCCCACGCCGAACCAATAGCCGCGCCGGCTGCAGTTCTCCCACCCTGACTGCTCATCAGTCGCGACAGCGCCCACGCCAGCAAGGGAATCACATGCATCGCATGGGTGGCAAAGAAATGCGCCACTCGAAGATCTCCGCCATCTCGCGCCCAGCCCATCACAGGCACGCCACCTGCATCCGTAGGGACACCACCGACCCAGTGACCACCCATCGCCGACATCGTGCCAGCCGTGATCAGCGTCAAGGGCAATGTCAGACCCAGGCCCCACACCAGTCCGGCCTTGACTGGCGGGCTGAGCGCGGTCTGCGGGTTGCGATGAATGGCCAGCGCCAGTGAGGTAGTGGCCGAGGTGAGCACGATCGCTGCGAGGCCCATGAAGCCATATAGCGCGCCCATCAGCGGCGTTGATTGGTTGAAGTGCGAGCCCACCCCCAGCGCCGCTGCGCCGACAATCCACAGCATCTCCGCGATGACTGCACCCACAACGATCTGCTCATGCCACACCCAGCGACTGTGCTCGCGCCAAGCAGGCGGGGCATAGCGTGCAAACCAAGCCAGTGTCAGCAGATAGAGGATGAGCGCCCACGAAAACTTCAAGGGTTTGATCCACACGGCAATGCCTTGGAACAAGCGGTCATCCAGTGCCCAGGCACCCAGCATCGGAATGGCCACCACCACCAAAAACAGGGCCAGTGCCATGTACCGAGGAGAGTCTTGCTCGAGGCGGCGGAGCCCGAGGCGAACCACTCTCGGTGCGAGCGACTGCCCCATCGGCCAAGCGTCCCGTGACCGAGCAAAGCGCAGCCCCTGAAAGGCCAGAAAGCCCACTGGCCCGAAAAAGAAGGTCAGCGCCAGACAGGGCAGCACCCAGTGGTGGGCAATCCCCTCCCGTTGAGCCGTGCGCAGTTCCCAGGCGCCCATGAGCAGGTCGAAAGCCAGGTAATGCAGCCAGCCCGCCAGAAGTAACCAAGGGTTTTGCATGAGCTGGGCCACGGCGGCCAGACTGTTGAAGCCCCCCTCGCCCGAGGACCAGAACGCCAGCACCAGTGCCGTGTAGCCCACGGCCAACAGCAGCGGGATTAAGGTACCCGCCACGATCATCGCGCTCCTGCCGACCTTGGGGCTGAAGGCCAATGCAAGCCAGCCCAACAGGGCCGCTGGGTTGGCCATCTGAAACAGATTCTCGGGAGTCACGGTGTCGTTCCGCCTGTGTTGATTTTGCTTGACAGTGTAAAGATTATTGGATCTTATCTTTACTGTGTCAAGATACGCTGATGGCTTCAAAACTCACACCGGGCCGCATACCCCCTTCTCGCGGATATCACCACGGCGACCTGGCCGCGGCATTGCTCGACGCGGCGGAACACGAGCTCCAGGAGAACGGGATCGAAGGCTTCTCACTGCGCCTTGTAGCCAAGCGAGTCGGCGTCAGCCATGCGGCACCAGCCCACCATTTCGGTGATACCCAGGGCCTATTGACGGCCCTGGCCGCGAGGGGTTTTCAGCGCTTCAGCAGGCGACAGGAAGACTTCCGCCGCAAGGCTGGCGCCAGCCCTCGCGAACAATTGGAGGCTTCGGGTGTGGGCTACGTCATCTTCGCAATCGAAAACCCCGCTCTCTTCCGCCTGATGTTCAACTCCGACCGGCCCGACTTCAGCCGCGCCGAACTGGGGCAAGCCGCCGGCGCAGCGCTGGACGAACTGGAGCAGGGCGTGAAACGTGTCCGCCAAGAGGCGCCTGTGGCGTGCGAAGCCGCTATGGACGTGGCGGCCACCTGGGCTCTCGCGCACGGGCTGGCCGATTTGCTGATTGCCGGTCGGCTGAAGTCGATCTCCGAGTTACCCACCCGGGCGCGCCGCGCTGCGATTGCGGGCGTCATGAGCCGCGCAATGCGTTGAGGCGAGCACCTCTGCACGGACACGGCCATAACCACACTTGGGTAGTGGCTATTGATAGCATGAATGCGACATAGCATTCATGCTACATCCCGTGAGCCGCACCGAAGAAGCCCCCGTCTACAACCGCATCGCTGAAGCACGCGCTTCGGTGGGTCTGAGCCGCCAGGCGCTGGCTGAGGCCGTGGGTGTGCACTACCAGACCATCGGCTACCTCGAACGCGGCGAGTACAGCCCCAGCCTGTCCCTGGCCTTGCGAATTGCGCAGGTGCTCCAGCAGGATGTGCAGACCCTCTTTTCCATCCAGCCGTTCCACAAGAACTGAAAGGAATCCCCATGAGCGATCGCAAGCCCCGACGCTTCTTCTGGTTTGAAGGCGTCACGCGCGCTGAAGTGGAGCGCAGCCTGAACGACACGCGGCCATCCGTGCTTCGCCGTCAGGCACCGCGCCGGCAACTGGTGGCAGCAACCGCCCTCATGACGGCCGCACTGGCCTTGTCGATCTTCATCCCGCAGGTGAAGGTGCAGAGCTACGCGGAAATCGCGCTCCTGGCCGGCGTCTTGATCACCTTCTTCATGTTGCGCAAGTCGGTTAGGCTGGTGTCGGACGCCCCCGACGAATTGTTGGACGAGCGCCAGATCGCCATACGCAATGCCGCCTACACGGTGGCCTACCGCGCCCTGTGCACCATTTCATTGCCCTACATGGCGCTGGTGCTGCTCATTCAGCCCGATGGCGCCTTGTTTGCCCATGCAATATCGGGCACATGGTCCAGCGTGCTGTTGTCCTACGTCATGTGCTGCGCCAGCCTGCCCGCGATGGTGCTGGCTTGGCGCCTGCCTGACGAGCCTGCACCCCTGGCGGACTGAGCGCGGTTCGTCCTCCCACACGGTCGACTCATCCCTGCAACCCACCGCCCATCGCAAGGGCGTATGCAGAGCCCTGCCCACTTCGCACACTGCAACCTTCAATTCATCAACCCACTTTCCTCAACCCCTCCCACAGGAGACCCCGTGATCCACAAGACCACACCCATCGCCATGGCCATCATCCTCAGCACCACCGCCTTCGGCGTCGCGCAAGCCACCGAATCTTCCTTCGCCGGGAATCAGCCCCGAACCATCGCCGCCCACGGCGCAGCCGCGCAGCCGGGCAAGACCGTCATCACCTCAGCCGAACAGCTGCCCCGCCGCACCGTCAAGCTCGACAAGCTGCCGAGCCAATATCTTGACGCGCCCCGCGCAGAAGTGCTCGCCCTGGCCGACGCCCTTGAAAAGAACCTGCGTGACGATCTCCAGAAGTTCGACATCCAGGACGCCGCCACCCTGCGCAGCTACTACGGCGCCCTGCTGAGCTTGGCGCAGTTCAAAGGCGACTGGGCCGCCGTGCCCGCGCTGGTGGAGCGCCTGAAGGCCCTTCAGGACAAGCCTGGCCCGCGCGCCACCACCGGCACCATGGCCTCGATCGTGGCCGAACAGCAGACGCAAAAGCGCGATGCCGCCTGGGTCCAGGCCGAGGTCCAGCGCCGCTACGGTGCGATGAATTGGGCCGATGTAGCCGATGGCGTCAAAGGCTTCAAGGGCCAGATGGAATTGATGAACCCGGCGCTGACCAAGCCCGCCTTCGAGCAGCAGGTGGACGTGATGGCCCGCAACATGCAGATGACCGTGCCCGAAGGCCTGGTGGGTTCCATCGTCAGCGCGCGGCTGCAGAACGAACTGATGGTGCCGCTGAAGGGCGCGGTGGTGGCCGGCCTGCAGGCGGTCATCGACGCGCAGTCAAAGGCCACGCCGGCCAAGCCCGACGTGTGGACGCCGCGCCAGTTCACCATCGCGGCGAACGCCAAGGCTTCAGAGGTGGGCGTCGGCATCTGGGATTCAGGCGTGGATCTGGCGCTCTTCAAGACCACCCCAGGCAAGGGCATCGCCTTCGACCGTGAATCGCGTCCGTCACAAGACCTGCTGCGTCCTCTGGGCGAATCAGCCCCGCGCTGGCCGGTGCTCAAGCAACTGGTCAAGGGCTCGATGGACCTGCAGGCCGCACTCGACACCGAGGATGCACGGCGCCTGAAGCAAGCCGTGGCCACGCTCAAGCCTGAGCAGGTCAAGACCTTCCAGGAAGAACTCAGCCTCGCGGGGGTCTACACCCACGGCACCCATGTGGCCGGCATTGCGGTGGAAGGCAACCCCTTCGCCCGCGTCTACACCGCCACCATGCTGTGGGAACACCGCACCGAGCCGGTCAAGCCCAGTGATGAACTCTCCCGCCGCACCGCCGCCTCGTACCAGCAGATCGTGCAGTCCTTCAAGGACCAGAAGCTGCGCGTGGTGAACATGAGTTGGCGTTATGGAGCCTCCGCCTACGAGGGCATGCTGGCCTGGCACAACGTGGGCGCTACGCCTGAAGAGCGCAAGCAGCTAGCGCGCAAGCTCTTTGCGATTGAACGCGATGCGCTGCGCGCCGCGATCGCCTCAGCCCCGGAAATCCTCTTCGTGGCCGGTTCGGGCAACGAAGACAACAGCGCCGACTTCGAGGAGTACATCCCCGCTGGCCTGAACCTGCCCAACCTGCTCACCGTGGGCGCAGTGGACAAGGCCGGCGAGGAAACCAGCTTCTCCACCTTCGGCAAGACGGTGGTGGTGCACGCCAATGGCTTCGAGGTGGAAAGCCTGCTGCCGGGTGGAGACCGCGTGAAGTTCAGCGGCACCAGCATGGCCAGTCCCCAAGTGGCCAACCTGGCGTCCAAGCTGTTTGCGCTCAAGCCTGAATTGACGGTGGCTCAGGCCCGCGAGGCCATCCTCAAGGGTGCGGAACGCAATGGACGCGTGAACCTGGTGCACCCGCGCAAGAGCGCAGAGTTGCTCGGCATCAAACTCTGATCTCTTCCCTGGTTCTGAGACAGCAGGGCCCGGGTGCCTTCCGTGGTATTCGGGTGCCTGCGTCTCCTCGACAATCTGATTCATGAATATCTGGACCTACC
>JAIYCN010000042.1 GCA_027487995.1 Rubrivivax sp.
AGGTAGTCGCCTCGGCGCTCTTTTTCGAGCACGCTTTTGTAGATCTGACCGGTGGTGAAGTTGTTGGCTTTCTTCATCCGTGTGTTGATGAAGCGCTCGTAGTGGCCCAGGTCCAGGTCGGTCTCGGCACCATCGTCGGTGACGAACACCTCGCCATGCTGGAACGGCGACATCGTGCCCGGGTCCACGTTCAGGTAGGGATCGAGCTTGATCAGGGTGACGCGCAGGCCGCGCGATTCGAGGATGGCGGCCAATGACGCGGAGGCGATACCCTTGCCCAGGGAGGACACCACACCACCGGTCACGAAGACAAACTTGGTCATATGCAACGACCCGACCGGGGCCTGCCCGGGCGACACGCGCAGCCGGGCCCGGGGGTCGGGGCCGAGGTGGAAATCAAAATTATAGGGGGCGGGTCAACGGGTGCTGCATGCCGGCGATGAGGACGGCCGGGGCGCCCTCAGGGCAAATGCCCGCCGTTCATCGCCCGCAGCAGGTCCATCACCCGCTGCGCGGTTTCGCCCGGCCGCTCCATGGGGAACAGATGCGTGCCCTCGATGGTCTGAAAAAAGGGCCCGGCCAGGCGCCGGGACGTGCCCACGCCGCCTTGACGCATCTCTTCCGAACGTGTGCCGGCGATGAACCCCATGGGGCACTGCAGCGGATGGCGCCGCAACAGCCGGTCGAAGTTGTGGGGCAGCGTGTTGTAGATGCGGGTTTCGATCTCACGGTCGAAGGCCAGCTTTACCGCGCCATCGGCCTGCACAAAGCCATGCTGCACATAGTCGGCCAGCACTTCGGGTGCCCAGCGTGCGAAAGAACCTCGCCTGGCGAAATGCGCCATCACGTCATCCCGGCTGTCCCACTGCTGGCGGCGGTTGCGCGTGTAGCGGCCCGGTGAGACGCGCCCGATCAGGCCGCTTGCCTTGACGACCTGCAGGCTGTGCGCACGCCAGCCCGTGACCACCGGTGAGTCCAGCAGCAAGATGCCGCGCACCAGGCGGGGCTTCCAGCAGGCGGCCATCAGGCTGAGCAGGCCGCCCAGCGAATGGCCCACCAGCCACACGGGCCCGGTGTGGAGGTCTTCGACGAAGGTCAAGAGTTGGTCGCGCAGGTGCGGCCAGTTCGTGGTCACCGGAAACCGCGGGTCGTGGCCAAAGCGCTCCACCGCCTCCACGCGCAGCCCTGCGGCCCTCCACACCTTGAACAATTCGCCATAGGTGCCGGCCGGAAATCCGTTGCCGTGGGAGAACACGAGCGTCCCGGTCGATTCAATGGGCTCAGCCCGGGGCGTGGCCATCAGCGGCATCCTTGAGTTGGTAGAGCAGTTGCAGAGCCTCGCGGGGGCTCAGGCTGTCGGGTTGGGTGTCCTGCAGCATCTGCAGGACGGCGCGCGCGGCATGGGCACGGGGTTCGTCCGCCATTGCGCCGGCGTTGGTGACGGGAGCCGAAGAGCCTGTGACAGGTGCCTGCGCAAACAAGTCCACCTGCGCCTGTGCTGTGGCTTCCTGTTGCTCGAGTGTTTCCAGCGTGTGGCGCGCCTGGCGCACCACGGCCGACGGCATGCCGGCCAATCGCGCCACCTGCACACCATAGCTGCGGCTGGCAGGCCCCGGTTCAATCTCGTGCAGGAAGACGATGTCGTGCCCCGACTCCACCGCACTCACGTGCACGTTCAGCGCCTGTGTATGGCGCTGTGGGAATGCCGTGAGCTCGAAATAGTGCGTGGCAAACAGCGTGAACGCGCGGTTGCGGTCGTGCAAGTGCGCGGCGATGGCGCCCGCCAGTGCCAGCCCGTCGTAGGTCGAGGTGCCGCGGCCGATTTCATCCATCAGCACCAGGCTGTGCTCACCCGCGCGGTTGAGGATGGCGGCGGCTTCGGTCATCTCCACCATGAAGGTGGACTGTGCATTCGCCAGATCGTCGGCCGCACCGATGCGGGTGTAGATGCCATCGATGGGGCCGAGTCGGCAGGTCCGTGCCGGCACGAAGGACCCGATCGACGCCATCAGCGCAATCAACGCCACCTGCCGCATGAAGGTGCTCTTGCCGCCCATGTTCGGGCCGGTGATGACGAGCATCTTGGTGCGGGCATCCAGGCGGCAGTGGTTGGCGATGAAGGCCGCGCCGCGCGTTTCCTGCAGCCGCGCCTGCACCACGGGGTGACGCCCCGATTCAATGTCGATGCAGGGGTGGTTGACGAACTGCGGCCGCACCCATTGCAGCGCATGGGCCCGCTCGGCCAGGCAGGCCAGCACATCCAGGCGCGCCAGGGCCTGTGCCAGCCGTTGGAGCGGCCCCAGGTGCAGCGCCAGCGCCTCCAACAGTTGTTCAAAGAGCCACTTCTCCCGCGCCAGTGACCGCTCCTGCGCCGACAGGGCCTTGTCCTCGAAGGCCTTGAGCTCCGGCGTGATGAAGCGCTCGGCATTCTTCAGTGTCTGCCGCCGCTGGTAGTCCGCCGGAATCCGGTCCAGGCCGCTGCTGGTCACCTCGATGTAGAAGCCGTGGACCTTGTTGAACTGCACCCGCAGGTTCCCGATCCCGGTGCGGGCGCGTTCACGGCCTTCCAGGTCCAGCAGGAAGGCGTCGCAGTTCTGGGAAATGGCCCGCAGCTCATCCAACTCGGCATCCACCCCGGTGGCGATCACGCCGCCGTCCCGAACCAGGGCTGCGGGCTCAGCGGCCAGCGCCGACAGGGTCTCCAGCACGCCTTCATCCGGCGTCATCGCGTCTGCGGTCTCGCGCAGCAACCCCGATTCGCCTCCGCAGGCCTGCAGCGCCGACCGCAGCCCCGGCAGCGCCAACAGCGTCTCGCGCAGGCCCGCCAGTTCGCGCGGCCGAACCTGGCGCAGGGCGATGCGCGCGGTGATGCGCTCCACGTCGCTCACATGGCGCAAGGCATCGCGCAGGGCTTCGAACCCGGCGGTCCCCCCGTCGATGGCCGGCAGCATCAAGGCCGCCACGGCTTCGTGCCGCGCCGTGGCTTCTGCCCGGTCACGGAGAGGGTGCGTCAGCCACTGGCGCAGGGCGCGGCTGCCCATGCCGGTTCGGCAGGAATCCAACAACCACAGCAGGGTCGGGCGGTCTTCGCCGCGCAGCGTGCGCGTGAGCTCCAGGTTGCGCAGCGTGGTGGGTGGCAATTCAATCAAGTCATGCGTGCCCGGCACCTCCAGGCTCTGCACGTGTGCCAAGGCCTGGCTTTGGGTGTGCTGCGCATAGGCCAGCAGCGCGGCGGCGGCCGCGTGTGCCGCAGGCTTGTCCTGCGCACCAAAGGCCTCCAGGCTGCGCACCCCCAATTGCTCGCACAGCTTGCGCTGGCCCAGGCCCGCATCAAACTGCCAGGCCGGCCGGTGGGTGACCACGGCATCGCCACGGCCCGTGGCCGCCCAGGCTGCGGCAAAGGCAGCCCCGCCTCGCCGAACTTCGTCGGCCGTGGGCATCAGCAATTCCGCGGGCTCCAGCCGGGCCAGCCAAGCGGCCAGGTCGCCGTTGGCGCACTCGGTCACCCCCAGGCGTCCGCTGGCCATGCCCAACCAGGCCAGGCCCCAGCGCAGCGGTTCTTCACCATGGACGTGTGCCCTCGTCCCAGCGGATTCGCCCTTCACCGCCTGGGCCACCAGCGCCACCAGGAGGCTTTCGCTGCGGTCGGCCAACAGTTCCTGGTCTGTGACGGTTCCCGGCGTCACCACCCGCACCACCTTACGTTCCACCGGGCCCTTGGCGGTGGCCACATCGCCCACCTGTTCGGCCACGGCCACGGCCTCGCCCAGCTTGATCAACCGCGCCAGGTAGCCTTCCACGGAATGGACCGGCACCCCGGCCATCACCACCGGTTCACCGGCGCTCTGTCCGCGCGTGGTGATGGTGATGTCCAGCAACCGGTGCGCCTTGCGGGCGTCGTCGTAGAAGAGTTCGTAGAAGTCCCCCATGCGGTAGAACACCAGCGTGTCGGGGAACTCCGCCTTGATGCGCAGGTACTGCGCCATCATGGGCGTGTGGGCAGAGAAATCCGCCTCAAGGGCGGGGGAGGGGGCTCCGGGCATGACGCCCATTGTCATGCAGGCCCGTGTGCGTCTACCCGATCGTCATCAGGCTCGCATTGCCCCCGGCTGCCGCCGTGTTCACGCTCACGGAACGCTCACGCACGAGGCGCTGCAAGGGCACGGGTTGTCCCATGCCCCAGGTCCGCGTGGCACCGATGATCGGCCCCGGCCGCTTGGCCAGGTGGCGCAACACATCGCGCACCTGATCGTCCGAGCCCTGCACCAGCACGGCATCAAAGCCCACCGGTGCGGCGCGCCAATCCTGCACCACGGAAACCGCAGCGGCCACCACTGGGGGCAGTCGGTCGGGCAGGCCTTGCCACGCGGCAGGCCAGATCACGCGTGCGCCCACGGCCAGTGCCGCGCCGGTCTGGTGCAGCACGTCGGCTTCTGCATCCGCCAGGCACAGCACGGTCTCTCGTGCCAACGCGCCGTAGACATTGGACTCGCCCGTGGGGCCTGGCAGGCTGCGCCAATCGTCGGTGAAGGCCAGGTCCAGGTGCCCTTGCGCGGCCAGTGCAAGGCCCGCTCGTGTTTGCCCTTGGGCCTGCAGCCAGGCGATGAACGCCCGTGCAGCCTCACGCCCCCGGTGTGGCGAAGTGTCGGGCCATGCCTCGCCGAGTCCACTGCCTGCAGCCACCATTTCGGTTGATGCCAGCGGGCCTTCGCAGGCCACACCACTGGCTTGAACCAGATGTCGAGCGGCACCGGCGGGCACCTGGGCCATCAGGCGCAGCAGGTACAGCGGTCCACCCGCCTTGGGGCCGGTGCCCGAGAGGCCTTCACCGCCAAAGGGCTGAACGCCCACCACGGCGCCCACCATGTTGCGATTCACATAGAGATTGCCCGCGCCAGATGCGGCCACCACCCGGGCAATGGTCTCGTCGATGCGCGAATGCACGCCCATCGTCAGGCCGTAGCCGGTGTCGTGGATCTGGCGCAGCACAGCGTCAAGTTCATCGCGTGCAAAGCGCAGCACATGCAGCACCGGGCCGAACACTTCGGCCTGGAGTTGCGAGAGATGCCCGATCTCGATGATGGTCGGTGCCACCACGGTTCCCAACGCGGCAGTGGGCAGGCGCCACACCGGGCAACCCAGGGCCTGCATGCGAGCCACGTGGGCTTCGATCGCCGTTCGCGCCGGTTCATCGATCACCGGCCCCACATCGGTGCTCAGTTCAGCCGCAGGCCCCACACGCAGGGCCAGTGTCGCCCCACGGATCATCGCCAACAGCGGTTGGGCAATGTCCTCCTGCACGCACAACACCCGCAGGGCTGAACAACGCTGACCCGCGCTGTCGAAGGCCGAGGTCAGCACGTCAGTCGTCACCTGTTCCAGCAGGGCCGAAGAGTCCACGATCATGGCGTTTTGCCCGCCGGTTTCGGCCACCAGCGGCACAGGCTGGCCGCCACTGGTCAATCGGTCGGCCAGGGTGGCTTGGATCAGACGGGCCACTTCGGTGGACCCGGTGAACAGCACGCCCTGCACACGCGCGTCGGCCACCAGTTGAGCGCCCACGGTGTCTCCGGGGCCACACAAGAGGTGCAGAGCCTCTCGCGGCACGCCCGCCTCCCACAGCGCCTGTACCGCCTTGGCCGCCGTGCGCGGGGTTTGCTCGGCGGGCTTGGCCAGGACGGTGTTGCCTGCAGCCAGCGCAGCGGCGACCTGGCCCACGAAGATGGCCAGAGGGAAGTTCCAAGGGCTGATGCACACCACGGGCCCCAGACCCTGCACGGGGCCCAGCGCTGCGCAGGCCCGTGCCTGCTGCGCGCAGTAGCGCAGAAAGTCAACTGCTTCCCGCACTTCCGCCATCCCGTTGCCCACGGTCTTGCCGGCCTCGTGGGCCAACAGCGGCAGCCACTCGCGCAACGCGGCTTCAAATCGGTCGGCGGCTGCGTCCAACACCGCGGCGCGCTCGGCGGCGCTCCGGTTGGTCCACACCGGCCAAGCGGCCTGCGCCTGGGCCAATGCGTCGGCCACGTCTGTCGCAGACGCGTCCATTGGCGCACAAGGCAGGGCAAAGTTCGGCGCTGCCGCTTCCCATCGTGCGATCACACCTTCATCCACCAAGTCCAGGCCCATGGAGTTGCGGCGCTTAGGGCCCAGCAGGTTCACGGGCAGGGCGATGGCCGCATGGGGGGCCCCCAGCACACCCTCGGCCTGCGCCATCGCGCGCACCGTGCGCACCGGGTCCTCGACCAGACTCTCCAGGTCGATGTCCTCATTGGCCACCCGGTTCACGAACGAGGTATTGGCGCCGTTCTCCAGCAGCCGGCGCACCAGGTAGGCCAGCAAGGTCTCGTGCGTGCCCACAGGGGCATAGATGCGGCAGGGACGCGCGTGTCCGCAGGTGCCGCCCACGATCTGCTCGTACAGGGACTCGCCCATCCCGTGCAGGCATTGGAATTCGTACTGGCCCTCGCGCCAGTCACCCAGGCGCTGGCGCGCCATTTCCATCACGCTGGCCACGGTGTGGGCGTTGTGGGTGGCGAACTGCGGGAAGACTGCGTCCGGTGCATCCAGCAGCGCGGCTGCGCAGGCCAGGTAGGACACGTCCGTGTAGGCCTTGCGCGTGTAGACCGGAAAACCCGTCTGGCCTTCGGCCTGCGCCCGCTTGATCTCGCTGTCCCAGTAGGCGCCCTTGACCAGGCGCACCATCAGGCGCCGCCCCGCGTGACGCGCCAGGCTCACCAAATGAGCCACCACTGCCGGGCAGCGCTTCTGGTAAGCCTGGATCACGAAGCCCAACCCTTGCCAACCGGCCAAGGACGGCTCGAAGCACAGGCGCTCCAGCAGGTCCAGGGAAATCTCAAGACGTTCGGATTCCTCGGCGTCGATATTCAGGCCGATGTCATGCGCCGCAGCCCGCTGCGCCAGTTGCAGCAGCACCGGGTACAGCTCATCCCGCACCCGGTCGGCCTGCCAGCGGGTGTAGCGCGGGTGCAGCGCCGAGAGCTTGATGGAAATGCCCGGCCCGTGAACCACGCCCCGCCCACCCGAGGCGGCGCCAATCGTCTCGATGGCCGCTTCATACGCCTGCCCGTAGCGCTCGGCATCGGCCATGGTCATGGCCGCCTCGCCCAGCATGTCGTAGGAATACCGGAAGCCTCGGGCCTCGCGTGGCTGCGCATGGGCCACGGCTTCGGCAATCGTCTGCCCGGTCACGAACTGTTCGCCCATCAGGCGCATGGCCATGTCCAGGCCCTTGCGGATCACGGGCTCGCCGCCGCGGCTGAGCACCCGCCGCAGGGCGGCCTCCAGCCCACTGCCACTGTGGGTAGCCATCAGCTTGCCGGTCAGCAACAGCCCCCAACTGGCGGCGTTGACGAAGATGGACTCGCTGTGCCCCAGATGCGCCTGCCAGTTGCCACGCCCAATCTTGTCGCGCACCAGCGCGTCCCGGGTGGCTTGGTCTGGAATGCGCAGCAGCGCCTCGGCCAGGCACATGAGGGCCACGCCCTCCTGGGAACTCAAGGCGAATTCCTGCAGCAGGCTCTGCACCAGACCGGCCTTGCCCGTGCCGGTCTGTTGTTCGCGCAAACCACGTGCCAATTGCAGCGCCCGTTGCTGAACCGCAGTCGCGTCCCCTGCGGCAACTTGGACTGTGTCCAGCAGTGGTGGCAGGCACTCGGCCTCGGGGCGGCGCGTCAGCAGGCGGATAGCCTCGCGCGTGGGCTGCAGCCTGTCTTCCAGCTGTGTTGCCGAAGGTTCAATCGGCGTGGCAAGCGATGCGACCTGCAAGGGGGGCCGGGCGTTCATGGCGAAGGATCTCCTTGGGAATCAACCAAGGCGCCGTGGTCAACCGCGCCTGGGCGGGCGAGGGGCTTGTGGCCCCGCACCGCAGATTCGATCACAAAGAAGAGCCGATGGCCTGCCGACTCCCTCACGCAAGGGGGCGTTGTGCCTCAGCCTTGCTCGGGCCGGCGGACGCGAATGGCCGCACGCTTGGGCGCTGGGGCGGGGGCCGTCGTTGAGGGCACCTCACCTGCGGGTTCAGTACCCACGGCGCGTGCCAACGCGGCCTCGGGCGACTCCACCGCGGCTTCACCCGTCGGCGCTGCCTCGGCCGCAATCACCCGCGAATACGGCGCAAGGATCTTCACCAACTGCCCGTACACCTTGGGCGTTCCGGCCACGATCTCCCGCTGGTACAGGAAGTCGGCCTCGCCCGTGAAGTTGCCCACCAGGCCGCCAGCCTCGGTGATCATCAGCGCGCCAGCCGCCGCGTCCCAGGGGCTGAGCCCCATTTCAAAGAAGCCGTCGTACCAGCCTGCGGCCACGTAGCACAGGTCCAGTGCCGCGGCACCTGGACGGCGCACACCCGCGCAGGACTGCATCACCTCTTCGAACATCTTCACGTAGCGCTTGAAGTTGTCCCCCTTGCGGAAGGGGAAGCCCGTGCCCACCAGCGCATCGGCCAGCCGCGTGCGCTTGCTCACGCGCAGGCGCCGGTCGTTCAGATAGGCGCCACGCCCCTTGGACGCATAGAACAGGTCGTTGCGTGTGGGGTCGTACACCACCGCCTGCTGCAGCACGCCACGGTGCGCCAGGGCAATGCTCACCGCATAGAAGGGAAAGCCGTGGATGAAGTTGGTCGTGCCGTCCAGTGGATCGATGATCCAGGTGAACTCGCTTTCGCGGGCACCATGCTCGCGCCCGCTCTCTTCGGCCAGGATGGAATGGTCAGGGTAGGCCTGCAGCAGCGTTTCAATGATGGCGCGCTCGGCCGCCTGGTCGACTTCGGTGACGAAGTCGTTGGCCCCCTTGTTGCCCACCTTGAGCACCTCCACGTCCAGCGCCGCGCGGTTGATGATGGCGCCGGCCGTCCGGGCCGCCTTGACGGCGATGTTGAGCATGGGGTGCAGGGCTTGCTGCGACATGGCAATGGCTTCCTTGAATGAAGGCAGGGCAGGGGGCTGACGGGGAGAAAGAGCGCTCCGGTGCGGCAACCGCGACAATCCGGTGTAACCCTCCATTCTATCCCTCGGCCTGGCGCCGAACCCGCACACTGTTTGCCCATGCCATTGCACCCCCAACCCCGCTTCATCCTGATGGAGACCAGTCACCCCGGCAATGTCGGCGCGGCGGCCAGGGCCATCAAGGTGATGGGCTTCGGGGACCTAGTGTTGGTACGACCGCGCTTTGCGGATGTGTTGTCCTTGGAGGAAACGGTGGCCATGGCCAGCGGTGCGGCGGACGTGCTCACCCGCGCGAAGGTGGTGGACGACATTTCCGATGCGCTGCACGGCGTGGTGCACCTGTGCGCCACGGCCATGACCCCGCGTGACTTCGGTCCACCCGCCAGCGCCCCGCGCGCGTATTTCCAAGCGTTGGCCGACACCGCAGAACCTGCGCCGCGCGCGGCATTCCTTTTCGGCAGCGAGCGCTATGGCTTGTCCAACGAAGACGTCTACCGCGCCCACGTGTGCCTGAGCATCCCCACCCATCCCAGCTACGGCTCGCTCAATCTGGCGCAGGCTGTGCAGTTGGTTGCGTATGAATACCGCCAGCAGCTGGGCGGCTACGACGTCACCTCTCGAACAGCGGAACCCCTGAGGGCCGATGCGGCCGCGGTACACGGCGCCCTCCAGCACTGGGAATCGGTGCTGGAGCACATCGGCTTCCTGGACCCCAAGGCTCCGCGCAAGCTCATGCCGCGGCTGCAGCAGTTGCTCAACCGGGCTCAACTCACGCAGGAGGAGGTCCACATCCTGCGCGGCATCGCACGGGCGGTTGAGAAAGCCAGCCCCCACGCGCCATCCGATTCCTCCCCCCGCAATACACTCGAGTGATGTTCGCCCGCCTGCACGAAGACATCGCCTGCATACGCGAACGCGACCCCGCGGCGCGTTCGAATTGGGAGGTGCTCACCTGCTACCCTGGCCTGCATGCCCTGGTGATGCACCGCTGGGCGCACGCCTGCTGGCGAGCCGACTTCAAGTGGCTGGGGCGCTTCATCTCCCACCTGGCACGGATGCTCACCGGCATCGAGATCCACCCGGGTGCCACCATCGGTCGTCGTGTCTTCATCGATCACGGCATGGGCGTGGTGATTGGCGAGACCGCGGAAATCGGTGATGAGTGCACCATCTACCAGGGTGTGACCCTTGGAGGCACCTCCCTCACACGCGGCGCCAAGCGGCACCCCACGCTGGGCAAGGGCGTGATCGTCGGCGCCAATTCGCAGGTGCTCGGCGGCTTCACGGTGGGCGACGGCGCGCGCATCGGCAGCAGTGCCGTGGTGGTCAAGCCGGTGCCCGCCGGGGCCACCGCGGTGGGCAACCCCGCGCGCATCATCCAGGCCGAAGCCGATTCAATGCGCGAGGCCGCGGCCGCACGCATGGGGTTCTCGGCCTATGGGGTCACGCAGGGGGATGATCCGGTCTCCCAGGCCATGCGCAGCCTCATCGACAACGCGGCCGGCCACGAACATCAGATTGCGCTGCTGTGGGCCGCCATCGAAAAGCTTTCGGCACAAAACCGCGAGTTGCCGCTTGAGCCTTGTGTCCCCCAGGACGCGGCCACCGAAGAGCGCTTCGACGCCGACGACCTGCGCCGCAAGGTCAACTAGGCTGAAGGCCGTATCGCCGACTTCGGCCTGAAGGCCTTGCACACGGCTTCGTCGGTCTCGATGTAGGGCCCGCCGATCAAGTCCACGCAATAGGGCACCGCCGCGAAGATGCCATGCACTGGCGGTACGGCCTGCGGCAGGCCTTCCAGCGTTTCGGCAATCGACTTGGGCTGCCCCGGCAGGTTGATGATCAAGGCCTGACCGCGGATCACCGCCACCTGGCGCGAGAGGATGGCCGTGGGCACAAAGCGCAGGCTGATCTGCCGCATCTGCTCCCCAAAGCCGGGCATCTCCTTGTCGGCCACGTCCAAGGTGGCCTCGGGCGTCACGTCCCTCACCGCGGGGCCGGTGCCACCCGTGGTCAGCACCAGGTTGCAGCGCGCCTGGTCCACCAGTTCGCGCAGCGTCGCCGCAATCACCGGCAGTTCATCGGGAATCAGTCGCGGTTCCCATGCAATGGGGTTGCGCACCGCACGGGTCAGCCACGCCTGCAGTGCCGGTAGTCCCTTGTCCTCGTACACGCCGCTGGAGGCGCGGTCGCTGATGGACACGATGCCGATGCGAATGGGGTCAGACATAACCTTTGATGAATTGAAACAGCTCGCGCCAGGCGCGGCCGTGGCGCTGCTCGGGCGGCAGGGCCGCCTCCTTGCGTGCGTTGCGAATCAGGGTGCGCAGTTGCTGCGCGTCCACATCGGGGTGTTCGCCCATGAAACGCGTGAGCGCCGCATCGTCGGCTACCAGTTCCAGTCTCAAGGCCTCGGCTTGGTGCAGGGCCAGGGTCTGCCGCGCAGACCCCAACTGCGCTTCGGCCACCGCCTGTGCCAAGGGTTCAATGTCCGCAAGGCGCATCAGTTTGCCCACGTACTGCCGCTGCCGGCGCAGTCCCTCGTGGCTTCGGGTGCGGCGCAACTCAATCAAGGCGTCACGCAGGGCCTCGGACATGGGCAGCGCGGCCAGCTTCTCATTCGACATGGCGGCCAGGGCATCGCCCAGGGTCTGCATGTCGTGCGCAGCCTTCTTCAGCGCGGTCTTGCTTGGGCGGTCGTCGGCTTCATCGCCTTCCGCATCGGGCCCGTCGGCATCCGCGTCGTAGTGGACACGCCCCGGCGCGGCCATGGCCTGTCGGGGTTGACGACGCTCACGCGCACCTTCGGGCCGCGAGAGGGCGGTCAAGGCAGCGGCGGCGTCAAGAGCTTTGGATCGTCGGGCACACATGGGGGTCGCTATGATAGTCCGATGGCTTCCAAGACCTCGGCCACCAAGGCCCCAAATCCTGATTCCACGGCCAGCGCCGGTTTCTCCTTCAGCCGCGAGCAGTTCCAGCAGCTCGTGGACGACATGCTGCAGATTGCCCGCCGCCGCGGCGCCAGCGATGCCGCCGTGGCGGTCAGCGAGGGCATCGGCTTGTCCGTCTCTGTGCGCAAGGGCGATGTCGAGAATGTCGAGCGCAACCGCGACAAGTCCATCGGTATCACCGTGTTCCTGGGTCAGCGCCGAGGCAACGCCAGCACCTCCGACTTCTCCCTGCAGTCGCTCGAACAAACCGTGCAGGCTGCATACGACATTGCCCGCTACACCGCCGAGGACCCCGCGGCTGGCCTGCCCGACGAAGCCGACCTGGTGTCCGCCCAGCAGGCCCAACGCAATCTGAACCTGTTTCATCCCTGGGCTATCGACGCGCAGGGTGCGGCCGAACTGGCGCGCCAGGCCGAGGAAGCCGCGCTGTCCACGGACCGCCGCATCACCAACAGCGAAGGCGCCGGGGTGAGTGCGCAGCAGGGGCATTTCTATGCGGGCAACAGCCGGGGTTTCCGCGGTGGTTATGCCAGTTCGCGGCACTCGCTGTCTGTGTCGCCCATTGCAGGCAAGGGCAATGGCATGCAGCGCGACTACTGGTACACCTCACAACGGGACCCGGCGGAACTGGCCAACCCCGCCGCGGTGGGCCGCTATGCAGCCGAGCGCTCGCTGGCCCGGCTGAAGAGTCGCAAGATCCCCACCTGCGAGGTGCCTGTGCTGTTCGAGGCGCCTCTGGCCGCCGGCCTGCTGGGGGCCTATGTGCAGGCCACGAGCGGCGGCGCGCTGTACCGCAAGGCCAGCTTCCTCATGGACAGTCTGGGCCAGAAGGTCACCGCCGATCACCTCAGCATCGAGGAAGATCCCTTCATTCTCAAAGGCAAGGGCAGCGCGCCCTTTGACGATGAAGGCGTGGGCACCCAGCCCCGCACGGTGTTGGACAAGGGCGTGGTGCAGACCTACTTCCTGTCCAGCTACTCGGCCCGCAAGCTCGGCCTGCGCACCACCGGCCACGCGGGCGGCTCGCACAACCTGCGCCTGTCCAGCCGCCTCACGCGGCCTGGGGACGACTTGCCGGCCATGCTGCGCAAGCTCCACCGGGGCCTCTTCGTGGTGGAACTCATCGGGCAGGGCGTCAACTACGTCACTGGCGACTATTCGCGTGGCGCCGCAGGCTTCTGGGTGGAAAACGGCGAGATTGCCTACCCGGTGCACGAGGTGACCATCGCGGGCCAACTGCAGCAGATGCTCAAGGGCATCGTGGCGGTGGGGGCCGATGAGTACACCACTGGCAGCAAGACGGTGGGCTCCATCCTGGTGGACCGGTTGAAGGTCGCGGGCGCCTGACCAACGGTCCTAAATCCGCAGACAAGTCAGGGATATCCCTGGGGATTCCCCCTGCCTGTCCACGACAAAGCGGGCCCTAAACTGCTTGTTGCAGTTTTGTCAATTCCCCCGTCAAGGAGAACAATTCATGGAACGTCGCTCATTCGTGCAGGGCGCAGGCATTGCGGGCATTCTGGCCGCTGGTGCTGCCCCGGCCATCACCCACGCCCAGCAGAACCTGCGCTGGCGTCTCACCTCGGGCTTCCCCAAGCCGCTGGACACCATCTACGGCGCGGCCGAAGTCTTCGCCAAGAAGGTCGGCGAGATGACCGGCGGCAGGTTCCAGATCTCGGTGCATGCCGCCGCTGAAATCGTGCCCATGCCTGGCCTGGTGGACGCGGTGCAGAACGGCACCGTGGAAATGGGCC